>SBGG01000108.1 GCA_006226685.1 Sphingomonadales bacterium | reverse complement strand
CGGCGGAACGGCTGGAGAAATTGTCGCGATCCCGCTTTTCGGCGGCCTGATCTGCTTCTGCTATGCGCTGTTCGATGCTCGCGGTGGTGTCGGCGATGGTCAGCAACTGCCGCATCAGCCGGTCCGACGCCACATGGGCTGCCTTGACCGCATCGTCGGCGACCGCGCTGATTTCCTCTATCCTCGCCTGGAATTTTTCGCCGAGCCTTTCGGACAGTGCCTGTTCGCTGGCGTTGCCCAGCTCCTCCGTGGCGTCTGCAATCGCACGGGAAAGGGCCTGCTTTGCGCGTTCCCCGGCCTGTTCCGCGGTTTCCTTGATACGCAGCAAGGTCGCAACCAGTTGCGGGCCGGAACTGTCGGCGAGGCGCCTGGCGTCCATGTCCGCCGCTTCGATCGCCTGATGCAATGCCGCGACCTGTTCACGATTGGCGATGAGGCCCCGTTCCCCGCTTTCGAGCCAGGCTGACAATTGCTGCCCCTGACCGCCGAGCAGTTCCTCCGATTCTTTCACCCGTCCCAATATCGCGGCGGATACGGCTTCCAGCCGTTCGATTTCCGGGGCGACCATGCCGAGCAGGCGGCGGCTCTGCTCGAGCCTTTCGTCAAGGCGGTCGAGCGCGGCGGGGTGGCCTTCGTCCAGTTCCCGCACGCTGGCGTCCAGTGCCAGCAGCAGTGTTTCGGACCGGGCGATCACGCTTTCCGCCGTGCGGTTGCCCGATTGCAGAGCTTCATCGAGATGCATTGTCCGTTTTGCCAGATCGTCCAGCGCGGAGGACAGCCGTTCCGTTCCCGAAATCCCGTCTTCCTCGAAGGTGCGGAAGCGTTGGCTCACCCTGTCGATCCGTCCGCTCAGCTCGTCGCCGATGCCGGAAAGCAGGGCCTGCTGATCCGTCAGCATCCGGTCGAGATCCCGCAGGCGGCCCTCGATCATGTCGATGCGTTCGCCATAGCCGGATACTGCCTGCCCGCCGATACCGTCCAGCGCCTCTTTTGACAGTTCGACCATCTTGTGCAGGTCGGCCATATGGCCGTTGACGGTCGTGCCCGTCTGTTCCAGCGCGAGCATCGCCTGATCGATGGCGCTGCCCACCCGGCTGGCGCTGAGATCCGCCATGCCGTTCACCTCGTCGCTGGCGGACCGGGAAGCATCCTGTATCTGCATCAGCTGGGCGATCAGGCTCTGGGTCGCATTCATCGTCCGCGACCGGGTTTCCTCCAGCAAGGCCGTGAGCGAATTGAGGCGGGTTTCCAGCCGGTCGACCTTGTCGGTCAGGGCGGAACTCCCTTCGGTCAGGGCTGTCGAAACGCGACCGGCCCGTTCCTCGACCGCAGGCATCACATCGATCAGTTGTCCGAACTGATGGGCGAGGGCAAGGCCCGCCCGTTCGATGATTTCCGCCTGTTGGGCGGAGGTGCTGGCATGCTGGGCCATGGTCCGGGCCGCGCTTTCCAGGTTGACGCTGGCCGCGGCACCATATTGTTCCAGCAAGGCGGCCTGATCCCGCATGGCCGAGCGGGCGGTATCGAGTTGCTGGTTGACGATGGCGAGCCTCATGTCCAGCGCCTCGCTTTCCTTGCGCAGGCTGCTCGTGATGCGGGCGAAACGGTCCGCTTCGCCGATGCTGCCGCGCAGCAGAAGCTGATACAGCACCGCGATGAGAATGAGCGGTATGGAGAACAGGGTTGCGGCATAGGGTATTTGTTCGGCCGCGGGGACGGCAAAACCCTGGCGCGCGAACAGCCAGACGGTGAAGGCGATCCAGCCCGCGGCGCCTGCGATGAAGATGGTGCGGGCAAAGCGCAACAGGGGGGAAGCCGCTGGCCCGGGCGCTTCCCCGGCCATGTCCTCCGCCCATATGTCGCGGCGAACATCCATCGCGGCTTGCGGATCATCGCTCATGTCGATGTCCAGCAATAACTCGTGATCTTCCAGAGCGTTATTCTGCGCCATCTGCTTTCCGCCCCTCAGGCCGACCACTTTCCGTTCCCCGTTCATGCCTTATTGTGCAGCAGCTTTTCCATAACCGCAAACGGGTTTTTACAACACATCATTAACCTTTGACGCGTTAATATCCGGCCATGTCCTACGAAAGCGGCAATCTGGATGCGGCACTGGCTGCGGCGGTGGGTGACGACCATGTGCTGATCCACGATCTGCGCCGGGCGTTCCTCGAAAGTGCCGACCGGCAGATCGATCTGCTCGCGCGGGCGCGGGATGACATCGCCTGGCAGCAGGCCTTGTGGCGGTTGAAGGGATTGTGCGGCAGCTTCGGTGTCGTCGCGATGATCGCTCTGGTCGAGCAGGCCGAGCAGGTCCCGGTCGGGGACGTGAAATCGCTGCGCCGCTTGCGTGCGGTGCTTGCATCGCTTTCGCTCGACTGAATTCTCGTCATTTACCTGTTAATGCCTGTTTGATGCCCACGCGCATCCGCGTGCCGCTTGCATATCGGGCGGCATGTTGCGAAGAACGGGGCCTCATTCACGATAACGGGTCCCTTCATGCCGCTGGCAGCGATTCTCTGCGCAACCGCTCCTTCCGCCGACCGCCCCGAGATATTGCGCGGCCAGATCGTCTTCGCCGCGCAGACGCTGATCGAATATCAGGCGCGGCAGGCGAGCGCCGCCGGGGCTCGCGACCTGTTCATCATGGTCGAAGCGGTAACGCCGCAATTGTCGCGCATGGTCGATCGCCTGATCAGCGACGGTATTCATGTCCATCTTGTTCGCGATATGGCGGCGCTTGTTCGCCAGCTCCCACGGGAAAGCGACGTGTTGTTGTTCGCGGAAGGGGCTGTCGTCGATCAGCGCTATGTCAATGAGCTGGCCGCCGCCGGGGGCAATGCGCTACTCGTGGTCGAGGATGATGCAGCAACAGGGCATATGGAGCGGGTCGATGGTCATCATCGATGGGCGGGCGTGGCGCGCCTTTCTCCGCACACCCTGTTCAATACGCTCGATCTGATCGGGGATTGGGATCTGGTGCTGACCCTGTTGCGCGCGGTGGTGCAGAGCGATCCCCGGCGCATCATCATTCCGCCGGTCGATGTGCTGGAGGGGCGGGTGGCACTGGTCGATCGTCAGGAAACCGCCGATCTGGTCGCCCGGGCGCTGACCGGGCCGGGGCGGGCCGGTGAAGGTCGGGCCGGGGCGGAACATTATGTCATGGGGCCTCTGGCGCGGTTCGTAGCGCCCCGGCTATTGCGGCTTCAGATCCCGCCGCGGCACGGACGCTGGGGCGCGGCCGGGCTGGCGCTGCTGGGATTGGCGGTGCTGATGCCGGGGTGGCAGTTTCTGGCGCTGCTTCTTTTCTTGCTGGCGCTGGTGGCGAATTTGGTGGCTGACCATGTTTCGGCGATCGGTCGGATGGAGCCGGGCGGTACGCTGATGCGTTTGCTGCCCGAAGGGGTGGTGCTTGCCGGCGTCGTCTGGATCGGCGTGCAGGTCGGGATGCGCACGGAAGGGCTTTATCTGGTGTTGCTGTCGGCGATCACCGCCGTTGCGCTGCTGAATGGTCGCCGGCAAAATCTCCCGGCCTGGGCCTATATGACGCCGGGCAGTGTCATCCTGATCCTGTCGGTTGCCTATGTTGCAGGCGTCTTGCCCTTGGCTTTCGTGGGCGCGTCGCTGCTTGCCATTGCGTCGCTCGCGGCCATGCTGCTGCTGGATCCGGGAAAAGCGGAATAAGACGCCTTTTCAAAAGGCCGGTGGAGTTTAGCGTTAATTTACCGTGACCGTTTAGGACTTCGGGCATGAGCGCCATGTCGCCGGTCCCGGGTGGGTACGCCCCCGAAACAGGATGGCCGCTGCCCTCCCATATGCTGGGGGCGGCGCGGGAACCGTTGCGCCAGGCGTTGTTGCTCGAACGCTGTTTCGAAGGAGAGGCCGCGCGCTGGAGCGATGCGCTGATTGCCCGGACGCGTCGTCATATTGGCGGGTGCGTGGCGGCAGTGGAAACAAGCCTCAGGACCGAGCTGGAACAGCGCGCCCCGGGCTTGCCGCCACTGGCAGAAATAGTGCCCGCCAGCATCGGCTGGGCCGCTTTTCAGCGTTGGCCCTCATTGCTCGGCCCCGACCTGGTCCGGCATTTCAGGGATCGGGCGGGGATCAGCCTGATGGCGCAGAACGACCAAATGGCGTGGGGCGCTGTGGGCGCAGGGCCGGGGGCGCCGCCGGAATATCCGTCCTTCCTGCCGTCGATTGCGGTTGAAACCCTGTCAAAGCTGACATTTGCGCAGGCGAGGTGGGCAGATGCCGGGCCGGATGAAACGTCGATGCGACCGGATGTGTCGGCGGAGGCGATGGAGCGGCTCGTCTGGGTTCTGACCGCACTGCTTGCCGACAGGCTGGCCCGAACCGGGCTGATGCCGGTTCCCGACATGCTCGCGCTGGCCGATCAGGCTGGCAGGGCGGTGCTCTCTGCCCATGACGAGCAAACCGGCCCCTTTGCGCTGGCCGCGCTGCTGGCGCATCAGGTGCGCGGGCAGGAGAAGGGTATGGAGCTGTTGCTCTGGCTGGCCCGCAATCACCATATGGCCGCGTTGATCGCCATGATGGCGGATCGCATCGATATGGATGGCGCCATTCTGGTCTCCACTATCATGGAGGCGCCGGAGCAATTGTTGTTCGACTTGTGTCGCGCGGCCGATTTCCCGCGTGAAGTCGCTGTGCGGCTCGTGCTAGGTCGGCGGTGTATGTCACGCGGAGTCGAGGATTCGGTACTGATCCACTACGCCGATGCCTATGAGCATGGGGGGCGGGAGGATGCCGCGCGCGCAATTGTCCCGCTGCGCCTGAGCAATGCCTTTCGGGAGGGGTTGGCGGCCCTGCGTGATCGGGGGCCGGTCGATGAACGCTGATGCGGGCATGGGAAGCGGGGTCATCAGGGCGCGATTGGATGGGCAGGACAGGATCTGTTCGGCTGATGATCTGTTGTTGCGTCTGCAACGGGCTGCCGGGGGCGACCCCGACGGCTGTATCGCGGTGCCGCAAATCGCCGCAGTGGCGCGTCTGGCGCGGCGGCTCGGTATCTTAATTGCCCGGCCCCTGCTGATCGGCGGGCAGGAGCGTGATATCCGGCTCTGGGTGCGGGCGAAGCCGCTGGGCGATCATGTCGAGATGGATTTCTCGGACTGGCAGGAATCGCTGCATGCGGATGGCGAGGAGCAGGCGGCGTTACGCGCGGCGCAGATCGCTCTGGCGCCCGATGGCTGGGAATGGCGGACCGATGCGCAGATGCGCTTTCTTCAGGTCGGCGCCGGGTCGGGGTCAATCGCGTCGGGGGATGAGTTTTTCGCGACTTTTACCGAGGACGGCGGAACGGGGCACAGGCTGGCGACGGAAATTGCCGTGCGGCGATCCTTTTTCGGCCTCGCTGTCCGGTTGAAGGACGGTGGAACGGTTCAGCTTTCGGGATATCCGCTGTTCGACAATGACGGTTCCTTCCTCGGTTATCGGGGCAAAGCCAGCCCGGCCGGCGCGGGTGAGGGAGAGCGGAGCGCTGCTCCGGTCGATGATGGGCCTGTCGCTGCGGATATTATCGGGCCGGACGGATTGCCCGATTTCGGCCGACGGCTGGACCTTGCCCTGCGTCAGCCGCTGGGCCGGATTATCGCCAATGCGGAAACCATCAAGGCCCAGATGGAAGGGCCGTTGCGTACCGATTATACCGCTTATGCCGCGGACATTGCCGATGCCGGGCGGCACCTGATGGAACTGGTCGACGATCTCGCCGATCTGCAGGCAATTGATCGGGCCCGGTTCGAGGTGGCGAGCGAAGATATTGATCTCGCCGATCTGGGGCGCCGCGCTGCCGGGTTGCTGGGCGTCAAGGCTGCCGACCGGAATATCCGGGTCGAACCGCCCGATTATGACGAGAAGGTTCCCGCCATCGGGGAGTTCCGCCGGGCGTTGCAGATCATCGTCAACCTGCTCAACAACGCCATTCGCTACTCGCCGGAAAATTCGATCATCTGGGTGCGGGCGGGTGTGGAAGGCCGCGAAGCCCGGCTGGTGGTTGCCGATCAGGGGCGCGGTATCGCGCCGGAAGATCAGGAGCGCGTGTTCGAGAAGTTCGAGCGCCTCGGGCGTCAGGATGCGGCGGGAAGCGGGCTCGGGCTCTATATCTCACGCAAGCTGGCGCGGGCGATGCGGGGCGACCTGACGGTGGAAAGCGCGCCGGGGCAAGGGGCGCGTTTCATCCTGACGCTACCGGTTGGCGAGGTCGAGCCGGATATCCATAGCTGAAAAGAAAAAGGCGGGCCGAATGACCCGCCTTCTTTCAGTATCGCGATCGCGATGTTCGATTCAGCGCTTCTCGACCGGCACATAGTCGCGCATCGTCGGCCCGGTGTAGAGCTGACGCGGGCGACCGATCTTCTGCGCGGGATCGGAAATCATTTCGTTCCACTGCGCGACCCAGCCGACGGTGCGGGCCAGAGCGAACAGCACGGTGAACATCTCGGTCGGGAAGCCGATGGCCGAAAGGATCACGCCCGAATAGAAGTCAACATTCGGGTAGAGCTTCTTTTCGACGAAATAAGGGTCCTTGAGCGCGATCTGTTCCAGTTCGCGGGCGGTGTCGAGCACCGGATCGTTAATACCCAGCTTGTCGAGAACGTCGGTCGCGGCCTTGGACAGCACCTTCGCGCGCGGATCGAAATTCTTGTACACGCGGTGACCGAAGCCCATCAGGCGGAACGGATCGTCCTTGTTTTTCGCGCGGGCGATATATTCGGGGATACGGTCGGGCGTGCCGATTTCGCGCAGCATGTTGAGCGCGGCCTCGTTGGCGCCGCCATGGGCGGGGCCCCAGAGGCAGGCAATGCCGGCGGCGATGCAGGCAAACGGATTGGCGCCGGAGGAACCGGCCAGGCGCACGGTGGAGGTCGACGCGTTCTGCTCATGGTCGGCATGGAGGATGAAGATCTTGTCCATCGCATCCACGATCACCGGATCGAGATGATATTCCTCAGCCGGGACCGAGAAGGTCATGTTGAGGAAGTTGGCGGTGTAGCTGAGGTCGTTGCGCGGATAGACGAAGGGCTGGCCCACCGAATATTTATAGGCCATGGCAGCGATCGTCGGCATCTTCGCGATCAGGCGGTGGCTGGCGATACGCCGCTGCACCGGGTCGTTGATGTCGGTCGAGTCATGGTAGAACGCCGAAAGCGCACCGACCACGCCGCACATGATCGCCATCGGGTGTGCGTCGCGACGGAAGCCACGGAAGAAAGCGGTCAGTTGCTCATGCACCATGGTGTGGCGCGTGATGGTATAGGTGAACTCGTCAAGCTCGCCCTTGCTGGGGAGCTCGCCGCGCAGCAGCAGATAGGCGACTTCCATGAAGCTCGACTGTTCGGCGAGCTGATCAATGGGGTAGCCGCGATGCAGCAATATGCCCTGATCGCCATCGATATAGGTCAGGCCGGATTCGCAGCTTGCCGTCGAGGTGAAACCCGGATCGTAGGTGAAGAGGCCCGTATCCGCATAAAGCTTGCGAATATCGACGACCTGCGGCCCGACAGAGCCGTCCTTGATCGCATAGTCGTGCGACGTGCCGCCGATTTCAATCTTGGCCGTACCGTCTGCCATGTCTTTCTCCCTATGTTTACCCGCGGACGCCGAGTGCGGCAGCGTCCGATAGCCTAGCCAAAGTCTCTTCCTTCCCGAGAAGGGAGAGCGTGTCGAAGATTCCGGGGGAGGTGGTGCGTCCGGTCAGGGCTGCACGCAGCGGTTGCGCGACCTTCCCTAGTCCCAGTTCCGCCGTTTCCGCAACCCCGCGAATTTGATGTTCGATCGCTTCCGGCGTCCATGTGTCGATTCCGGACAGCGCCTGAATACAGGCCGCGATCAGGTCGAGCCCTGCCTGGTCGAGCAGCGCCATCGCCTTGTCGTCCGGCACCAGCGGGCGCTCGGCAAACAGGAACAGCGCGCCATCGGCAATTTCGTTGAGCGTCTTCGCGCGCGGTTTCAGCGCGGCCATTGCGCGCGTCAGCAGCGTTTCTCCATCTGGCCCGACCGGGCGGCCGGTCAATGCCGCCACCCGGGGCGCGACCAGCGCCGCAAGACGAGCATCATCAGCCTCGCGAATATAAAATCCATTCAGATTTTCGAGCTTCTTAATGTCGAAACGGGCGGGCGACCGGCCGACACCGGCAAGGTCGAACAATTCGATCGCGCGCTCGCGGCTGATGGTTTCCTCGTCGCCATGACCCCAGCCGAGACGCAGCAGATAATTGATAACCGCCTCGGGCAGCATCCCCATCTCGTCGCGATAGGCGTCCACGCCCAATGCGCCATGGCGCTTGGAAAGTTTCGCGCCATCGGCGCCGTGGATCAGCGGGATATGTGCATAGACAGGTTCTTCCCAGCCCATGCCCCGGATGATGCCCAGTTGCCGGAAAGCATTGTTGATATGGTCGTCGCCGCGAATCACATGGGTGACACCCATGTCATGATCGTCCACCACAACGGCGAGCATATAGGTGGGGGTGCCGTCCGAACGGAGCAGGATCATGTCGTCCAGCTCCTTGTTCTGGACGGTGATGCGACCTTGCACCGCATCGTCGATCACGGTTTCGCCCTCACGCGGGGCCTTCAGGCGGATCACATAAGGCGCGCCTGCGGGCGCTTCGGACGGATCGCGGTCGCGCCAGCGCCCGTCATAGCGCATTGGCTGCTTCGCCGCGCGCTGCTGCTCGCGCAGTTCCGCCAGCTCTTCCGGGGTGGCGAAGCATTTATAGGCATGGCCCGCCGCCAGCAATTGTTCGGCCACCTCGACATGGCGGGGGGCGCGTTCGAACTGATGAACCGGCGGCTCATCGCCCATCAGGCCGAGCCATTCGAGTCCGTCATAAATGGCCTCGATCGCGGCATCGGTGGAGCGTGCGCGGTCGGTGTCTTCGATTCGCAGGAGGTAGCGTCCGCCATGGTGGCGTGCGAACAGCCAGTTGAACAAAGCTGTGCGGGCGCCGCCGATATGCAGGAAACCGGTGGGAGAAGGCGCGAAGCGCGTTACGACCGCCCTGGTTTCACTGGTTGCGTTCACCCACAAAATCTCCGACTGTTCCGTTGGCTCGCACTTGCGCAAGCCTTTCCGGATATTGGTGTCGGCACGCCCCCTAGCATGGCTTTTTCCGTATCACAAATTTATGTTGCGCCGCACTGGCGTTCGGGCGCGGCCTTCGTGTTGGAGGCTGTGGAAAAGCGGCTGGAGCAGGAGCGGGAACGGCTTGCGCTCTGGGTGCCGATAGCGTTGGGCGTGGGGATTGTCGCGTGGTTTGCGTTGCCCGATTCCAGGGGCTGGATGGGTTGGATCGGCGGATGCGGAGGGGTGGCGCTGGCGGCGTTGGGCCTGCCGCAGGGTGGGCGATTGCGGTTGATGGTCGCGTCGGGCGCCTTGCTGGCTGCTGTGGGATGTGTCCTGATCTGGGGCAAGGCGCTGATAGTCGGCGAAAGGCCGCTCGCCCGGCCTGTTTTCGCGAGTGTTGAAGGCCGGGTGATCGCGGTGGAGCGGCAGCCTGCGCTGGAGCGGGTGCGCCTGACCGTTGAGCCGATCAAGGCCTCGGCCGCTCTTCCCGCGCATATTCGAGTCACGCTGATGGACAGGGATAGGGTGGAAGGGATCGGCAAGGGGGCCATTATTTCCTTTCTCAGCCGCCTGATGCCACCGCCGCCGGCAGCGGTGCCAGGTGCCTATGATTTTGCGGCGCGGGCCTATTTCATGGGGGTGGGAGCGGCCGGTCGGGTACTCCCCCCGGTGCAGGTCATGCAAGCGGCGCCTCAGGGGGGAGACGGGCTGCGGCAGCGGCTGGGCGACCATGTGCGCTCCCGGCTGGAGGGCGCGGAAGGAGCGATAGCGGCGACGCTGGCGACCGGTGATCGGGGTGCGATCTCGGAAACGGATGCGGAGGCGATGCGGCGGAGCGGCCTAGCACATCTTCTGGCGATCAGCGGCCTGCATGTCTCGGCGCTGATCGGTGCTGTAATGCTGATTGTCTATCGTCTTCTCGCGCTCAGTCCCCGGCTGGCGCTGGGCATGCCGCTGATGCTGATCGCGGCGGGAGCGGGAGCGCTGGCCGGTATAGGCTATACCTTGCTGACCGGTGGAGAAGTGCCGACCGTCAGGGCCTGTATCGCTGCGCTGCTGGTGCTGGGGGCGCTGGCCTTGGGGCGCGAACCGATCAGTCTGCGCCTGATTGCGGCGGGGGCGACGGCCGTGCTGCTGATCTGGCCGGAGGCTTTGGTTGGCGCGAGTTTCCAGATGAGTTTTGCCGCCGTCACGGTGATCGTCGCTCTGGCCGAAAGCAGGTGGTTCCGCCACCTGACACTGGCGCGGGACGAGGGCCGGGCGATGAAGGTCGTGCGCGCAACAGGGGCGCTGTTCCTAACGGGGCTAGCGGTCGAAATCGCCTTGATGCCGGTCGCACTCTATCATTTTCATCAGGCGGGAATATTGGGTGCGCTGGCGAATCTGATCGCGATTCCGCTGACCACCTTCGTCATCATGCCTGCCGAGGCGCTGGCGCTGGCGCTGGATGTGGTGGGGCTTGGCGGACCTTTTTGGTGGATTACAGGCAAGGCGCTGTCATTACTATTGCTGGTCGCGCACAAGATCGCAGCACATCCGCTGGCGGTATGGGCGTTACCGACCTTCTCTCCGGTGTCGTTCGTGGTGCTCATATTGGGCGGTGCATGGCTGGAGATCTGGAGCACGGGGATGCGCTGGTGGGGGCTGGTGCCAGTGATCGGAGGGGCGGTGGCGATTGCCGCGATGCCCGCACCGGATCTGCTGGTGACGGGGGACGGGCGCCATATCGCCGTGCCGTTGGCGGATGGACGGATCGCGCTGCTGCGGACACGGGCGGGGGATTATGTGCGCGACATGTTGGGGACCGTCGCCGGAGAAGGGGAAGCGGAACGGTCGATGATCGCGATCGAAGACGCGCCGGGCGCGCGGTGCAGCCGCGATCTCTGCGCTATACGGATTGTGGATGGCGGACGGCACTGGGATATAGTGGCGACTCGCAGCACCATGAGGGTGCCTTATGTCGCGCTCATTAAGGCCTGCGTTCGTGCGGATATTGTCGTCAGCGACCGCCGTCTGCCCAAAGCCTGTAAACCGCGCTGGCTGAAGCTCGATCGTGCCCATTTGCGTCGTACCGGGGGGATGGCGATTTACCTTGGTCGCAAGACGTGGCGAAGCGTGCGGGGCGATGGGGATCGTCATCCATGGGTGATTGCGAAATGACAAATGGAAAGCGGGAA
Source organism: Sphingomonadales bacterium (assembly GCA_006226685.1). Lineage (GTDB taxonomy): Bacteria > Pseudomonadota > Alphaproteobacteria > Sphingomonadales > Sphingomonadaceae > Sphingobium. Next base: position 3,587 of record SBGG01000108.1, on the reverse strand, counting down.
AGGCAGTCTGATCTTACCCGACCGGTGCCATCCGGTTGACCCGGCATCAAATTCCGTCCGATCTCGATCAGGTCAAAAGTCCAGCCTGAATCGTTGCTTTATGACATTTTTCCGGTCGTCAGACAGCCTCATCCGGCCTGAAAACGCCGCTAATTATAGCGCCGTAAAATTCCGGCGAGCCTACCCTGAATACGGACCTGGCGGGGATCATATATTTGCGGTTCATAAGCCGCATTGGCCGGATCGAGGCGAATGCGACCGCCATCGCGCCGGAAATATTTGAGCGTGGCCTCGCTATCCTCGATCAGGGCGACGACGATCTGCCCCTCACGCGCGATGTCGGTGCGCTGGATCAGCGCATAGTCGCCATCCAATATGCCGGCGTCGACCATCGAATCGCCGGACACTTCCAGCGCATAATGATCGCCCGAGCCCAGAAGCGCCGCCGGAACGGCAAGGCTGGCATCGCTTTCCATCGCCTCGACCGGGACACCGGCGGCGATACGTCCATGCAGTGGGATTTCGATTACATCATTGGCAGCGAGTGGCAGTTCGCGCGGTGCGGTTGCCGAAGCGAGCGGCGGCTTGATCACAGGGGCTTCCGGCTTGCTCAGCCCATCGGGCAATTTGAGCACTTCGAGCGCGCGGGCGCGATTGGGCAGGCGGCGGATGAACCCGCGCTCTTCCAACGCGCTGATCAGCCGGTGTATACCGGATTTCGATTTGAGGTCGAGCGCGTCCTTCATCTCGTCGAAGGAGGGCGATACGCCGCCTTCCTCCAGACGCTTCTGGATGAAAATCAGCAATTCCTGTTGTTTGGCCGTCAGCATCGCTCACCCCGTCCATGTGTTGGAACGAATAAGGAACGTATAGGAAACGCAGGAGAACAAGTCAAGCAGGTGGTGATTGTCGACTCTGTGACTGTTCTGTGGCTGCGCGTTGGGTAAGGGGGAGCCATGTCGGAACCGGTCAAGGAAACACGCGCGATGATCGCCGCCATGGCGGCGGAGTTGCAGCCGGGCCTGTTTCTCTTCTGTTCGACCGATGATCCCGTGCTGGCCGCCCATTGCCTTCGTCCGGCGATCGCTATGATGGCGGAGGCGGAGGGCCTGTCCTTCATTCTGCCGGTCGGAGAGGCGAGCGTGCTCGGGTTCGATGACAGGATGCCGATGCGACAAATCACGCTGACCGTCCATTCCGCGCTGGACGGGGTCGGTTTGACCGCTGCCGTTGCGCGAGCACTCGCCGATCGGGGCATCGCCTGCAACATGGTGGCGGGGTTCCACCATGACCATGTCTTCGTGCCGGAGGACAGGGCGGGGGATGCGGTGGAGGCGCTGGGCGAGCTTCAACAGGATTCCGGCTGAAACGGGCCTCAGAATGGCAGGAATGTCACCGTTTCCCTCGCCTTCGCCGGGGCGCAGCTGGCCGGGCGAAGGATAAGTCCGGCCGCCTGGGCGAGGCCGAAAGTCGCCGCGCTGTCCTGCCCCGCAAGCGGGTAGGCCCGTCCATCGCGCATTTCCGCACGCAGATAATCGTCACGGGCTCCCGATGCGGGAATGTCGATCCCGAGTGTTGCTTCGTGCTGTTCGGGGAGCGGAGCCGGGCATCCCGCCATGTGACGCACCAGCGGCAGCAGAAAGAGATGGGCCGTCACGAAGGCCGAAACCGGATTGCCGGGCAGGCCGAGAAAGATCGCCTTGCCCAGTCGCCCGCAGATTAGCGGTTTGCCCGGGCGCATCCGGATTTTCCAGAAATCGATCGCGCCGCCCGCTGCCTCCAACGCCGGTTTCACCAGATCATGATCGCCGACCGAGGCTCCCCCGGTCGATACGATGATATCCCTGTCGGTGAGGTGAGCCAGACAGTGCGTCAGCGCGGAAAGATCATCCGCAATGATCCCCCGGTCCTCGGCAATGCAGGGAAGAGAGGCAAGCATGGCCCCCAGCATCACCGCATTGGAGGCGGGAAGCTGGTCGGGCCGGGTGTTTTCCCCCGGAGGCACCAGTTCGGACCCGGTCGAAAGCAGTGCGATGCGAGGCAGGCGCGGCAACGGCAGCGCGCCATGCCCGGCCAGCGCCGTCAGCGCAACATGGCGCGGTGTAATGCGCGTTCCGGCAGGGAGGATGATGCGGCCTTCGGCAAAATCATTTCCGGCGGGGCGGACATTCCGGCCGACCTTTCCCGGTCCTTCGCCGGTCAGGGCAAGGTGGTTGCCATCCCGCGCAACCTCTTCCTGAATGACGACGCAATCGGCACCGGAAGGCATGGGCGCGCCGGTATAGATGCGCACGGCTTCGCCTGTCCCGACCGAGCCTTCGAAACCGGCTCCGGCAGCACTTTCCCCGATGATCGTCCAGGGGCCGGGCATGTCGGCATGGCGGATCGCATAGCCATCCATGGCCGAGAGGTCGAGGGCGGGCTGGGTACGCAGCGCGGCGATATCCTGCCCGGTCCAGCGGCCTGTTGCGGCGGCCAGCGGCACGGTTTCCGTTTCCAGCGGCCCCGCCATGGCGAGCAGGCGGGCCTGCGCTTCCCCGACAGGGAGCAGAGGGGCAGACCCGGTAGCGGGCATCAGGACGCCTTCCAGTCGCCGGATTTGCCGCCGCTCTTTTCCAGCAGGCGAATGTCTCTCAGGATCATGCCCTTATCAAGAGCCTTTGCCATGTCATAGACGGTCAGGAGCGCGATCGAAACGGCGGTCATCGCCTCCATTTCCACACCGGTCTGGCCGCGAGTGCGCACTGTCGCGGTGGCGATGACGCCTGTGTCATCCACCTCAAGGTCAAGCGTGATCTTGCTGATCGGCAGGGGGTGGCAGAGCGGGATCAGGTCCGAAGTCCGCTTTGCCGCCATAATCCCGGCGATGCGGGCGACGGCGAGCACGTCGCCCTTTTGCGCGCTGCCCTGCGCAATGGCGTGGGCGGCCTCGGCGCTCATGTCGATCCGGCCGGTGGCAATTGCCTGCCGCGCAGTTTCGGCCTTGCCCGACACATCGACCATATGGGCCGCGCCCTTTTCGTCGATATGGGTAAGCCGCGCCATGGATCAGGCCGTTCCGGTCAGCAGGGTCCGCGTTGCCGCTTCGACATCGGCATGACGCATCAGCGCCTCGCCGACGAGGAAACAGCGCACGCCATGTTCCGCCATCGCCTCAAGGTCGGCATGGGAGGAAAGGCCGCTCTCCGCGACGAAGGTGCAGCCCTCTGGCGCGTGGCCGATCAGTTCATAGGTGCGCGCGAAATCGACGGTGAAATCGCGCAGGTCGCGATTATTGACGCCGATCAGGCGGGAGCGCAGGCGGCTGGCGCGTTCCATCTCGGCACGATCATGCACCTCGATCAGCACGTCCATGCCGAGTTCGAGAGCGGCGGCCTCTATTTCGGCCATCGGCCCGTCTTCCAGCGCGGCGACAATGACGAGGATGGCGTCGGCGCCGATCGAGCGGGCCTCCAGCACCTGCCAGGGATCGACCATGAAATCCTTGCGCAACACGGGCAGGGTGCAGGCCGCGCGGGCGGCAATCAGATAGTCCTCATGCCCTTGAAAATAGGGGGCGTCGGTCAACACCGACAAACAGGTCGCAC
>SBGG01000020.1 GCA_006226685.1 Sphingomonadales bacterium | reverse complement strand
AGGTACGTGAGCACCGGAAGCGCGCGAAAGCGCCATTTGCAGGCCGCCAGGGCTGGGGCCGAAGGCGACCGGAGGGCAATGTCGATCCGCCCTAAGACGACTGATGCAAACCGGCACAGGTCTCTGTCATCGTCGCCGTTCCGTCCGGTGTGAAGGGCACCGGTTCCGGTGATGGCCGATCTTCCCGCTATATTGTTCGCTGCGGTTCCACGTGACGCCGGAGGGATCGCCCGTGGCTTGTCTGGTCTGAAGAGCATGAGCCTGACCGTCGGCCGACACTATTTCCGGTTCTTCCTGCTATTCTGCTTATCGACAGCACATAGCCGGCCTGCCCAAAGCTGCGGGCCGGCTATGCGCTGCCGCCCGTGTCAGCTTTTTTCACCGGGGGGCACGGTTGACGCAGGGGATTGACCCTCATGGGCGCTCATATGGCTTTCAACCATGTCGGAGGCCAGTTCGAGACCAGCGCGGCCATGGGATGGGGTATGCGACGGGGCCTTGGGATGCTCGACATAGTCGGGCTCCTCGACCTCCAGCATCCCTTCCCATTTGGTGACGACGGAGGTGGCAATGGCGTTGCCGAGCACGTTGGTGACGGTGCGGCCCATGTCCATGAAATGATCGACCGCCAATATGAAAGCGACGCCCTCCACCGGCAGGTTGAACTGACCCAGTGTCGCGGCAATCACCACCAGGGAAGCGCGCGGCACGGCGGCGATCCCTTTGCTGGTGATCATCAGCACGAGCAGGATGGTAATCTGCGTCATGATGGGCAGGTCGATATTATAGGCCTGGGCGATGAAGATCGTCGCGAAGCTGGCATACATCATCGATCCGTCGAGATTGAAGCTGTAGCCCAGCGGCATCACGAAGCTGTAGATACGGCGCGGCACGCCGAAGCGGTCGAGCTGTTCGAGCATGCGCGGATAGGCGGCCTCGGAAGAGGCAGTCGAGAAGGCGAGCAGCAGCGGCTCGCGGATATAGCGCAACAGCGTGAGGATCCGGCGTCCGAGGAAGATCGATCCGGCCAGTATCAACATCAGCCAGAGGATACCCAGCGTCAGGTAGAATTCGCCGACCAGCTGGCCATAGGTCAGCAATACGCCAAGGCCGTTGGCGGTGATCGAGGCAGCGAGCGCTCCGAACACGGCGAGGGGGGCGCAGCGCATCACATAGCCCGTCACCTGCAGCATCAGTTCGACCAGCGCCTCGATAACGGCGAGGATGGGTTTGCCCTTCTCCCCGATCGCGGTCAGCGCCACCCCGATGAACAGCGAAAAGATGACGATCTGGAGGATCTGATTTTCCGCCATCGCCTGCACCATCGATGTCGGGAAGATGTGCAGCACGAAATCATGGAGATTGAGACCGCTGGCATCGACGCCGCTTTGTGTTCCGGTGCGCACGAGGTTGAGGCCTTCGCCCGGCGCCAGCAGGTTCACCGCGACAAGGCCGAGGCCGATGGAAATCAGGCTTGCGGTCATGAACCAGCCGATCGCCCGTCCGCCTATGCGCCCCAGCGCCCCGCTGTCGCCCATATGCGCAATGCCCAGAACCAGTGTGGAGAACACCAGCGGTGCAATGATCATCTTGATCAGGTGCAGGAAAATATCGGCCAGAAGGTGGAAATAATCCGCCACCTGCCGGGCGGCTTCCGCGTCATCCCCGACGGCATGATGAGCAATTGTTCCGGCGGCAACGCCTGAAACTATCCCCGCAATGATGAATCCCGTCAAGCGCCGCGACATATGTTCAGAATTCCCGATGATGAAAAGAGAAGGTGCCGGAATAGGCCGCAGCAAAAAAAAGTCCGGCTTTCAAGATATTTTTCCTGAAAGCCGGACAGCGGGTGTCAGTTTTGGGACGGTGCCTTGCGATAATCGAGCGAAGGAGCCTTGTCGCCCAGCAGTGAGCGATACTCGAAATCGGCGCCGCGCCGCCGGTCCAGTTCTTCCTTCGCCCGTGCCAGTATGTCGGGGCTCTGGAACAGCTCCGCAGCCGTCAGGGCGAGTGTCTTTGCCGCCACTACTGCGCCCTTGACGCCGACACTGGTGCCGCTCGCCGCCACCGCCTGCCAGCTATGGGGAGGCGTGCCAGCTGCCCATGTCGCCGCCGCCATTCCGGCGGTGGGCGTGGTGTAGCTGACATCCCCGACATCGGTGGATGCCGGTGTGATTTCGCCACTGGTGTAAGGTGCGACCGTGCCGTCGCCCATGCGTATGCCCTTGGGGAAGCTCGCCTGAATCTTGCCGATGAAGTCCTTTTCCGCGCTGCTATAGTCGGGCAGGGCCACGCTCTTCAGATTGTCGTACATGACATGGCCGAGCACATCGTTGGGCAGCAGGTCGAACGTGCCGCCGACCTGATTGAATTCGACCGTGGTGCCGGTACCCAGCGCCGCGCCTTCCGCCGCTTTCTTCACGCGGCCCATTATTTCCGCCACGATCTTCTGGTCGGGATGCCGCACATAATAATAGACTTCGGCTGTGTCGGGCACGACGTTAGGTGCCTTGCCGCCATCGGTGATGACATAATGGATGCGGGTTTCCTGCGGGACATGTTCTCGCATCATGTTGACCATCATGTCGAGCGCCTCCACCCCATCAAGGGCGGAGCGTCCGCGTTCGGGCGCGGCCGCCGCATGGGCGGCGATGCCGTGAAACCGGAATTTGCCGCTGATATTGGCGAGGGCGTGGCCCTGAGAGGCGCTGTATCGGTCTCCCGGATGCCAGTGTAGCATCGCGGACACATCCTTGGTCAGGCCGGCGCGCACGAGGAAGACCTTGCCCGATCCTCCCTCCTCGGCAGGTGCGCCGTAGAGGCGAAGTTCACCCTTTATCCCATGGGCGACCATCCAGTCCTTGGTGGCGATCGCTGCGGCGACCGAGGCTGCGCCGAAGAGATTATGGCCGCAGCCATGGCCATTGGCGACGCCCGCTGCGGGCTTGCGCTCCGGCTCTGCCGCCTGGCTCAGGCCCGGCAGCGCATCGAATTCGGCAAGCAGGCCGATGATCGGGCCGTCGCCCGTGCGGAAACTGGCGATGAAGGCAGTGGGCATGCCCGCGACGCCGGCCTCCACCTTGAAGCCTGCCGCCTTTAATTGTTGCTGAAGCAGGTTGGAACTCTTGCTTTCCTGAAAGCCGAGTTCGGCATAATTCCAGATCTGGAGTGCGTTTTTCGACAGCGCCTGCGTGCCGCGATCAATATCGGCCTGGATCGCCATTTTTTCACCATCGGACAACGGGCCGGCCAGAGCCGGGACGGCGGTGCCGGTGGTAAGCAGAAACATCAGGGATCGCACAAGAATGTTCATCGGAAACACACCCCTTAATCGAGAAAAGCAATGGAAAGGAGGCATGGCCCATTTTTGTGCAACGGGCCATGCCTCCGTGATCGTCAGCGTGCGCCGAATGCCATGCGCAACTGGAAACCGAACACGCGCGGTTCGTTATAGACCAGCGTTGTTGCGGTGATGGAAGGAGTCACCACGCCCCCTGCCGCTGCATATTTCACATCGAACAGATTGCGCATGAAGAAGCCCAGATCGATGCCCCTTCCTTCGATATTTTTGAGGTCGATCTTCAGATTGACCGTATCATAGGCTTTCTGGATGCCGTTGGTGTCGAGCGGACGTTCGACATACCAGACCTTGGAACTGTGGAACCAGTTGGCGTTCACCACCAGTTCCGCGAAATCCCCAAGATCATGGGCATAACGCGCGCCCGCGCCCAGCGTCCATTTCGGCGTGTAAGAGATTTTATTGTTGACCGGGTTGGTGCCAAGCAACGGGATGAAAGCCGCCGGCGCATCATATTTGTCGTATTTCGCGTCAGTATAGGCGCCGAAGCCGGTGATCGAGAAGCCGCGGGTTGGGGTCACGGAGAAGTCGAATTCCGCGCCCTTGATTGTTGCCTCGGCGGCGTTGATGATCAGGTTGCTCGGATCGTTGGACGAGTCATTGTCGCCATCGAAATTGGCGCCGGGGAAGATCGAGCGCTGAATATTCTTATATTTGCTCGTATAAGCGGCGAGGTTGAAGCGGCCACGCACATCGCCCAGACGCCAGCTGCTCTTGATGCCGGCCTCATAGTCGGTGAGTTTTTCCGGCTTGTAGCTTTCGAAACCTGCGAAATAAGGGGACAGACCGCTCTGGTTATAGCCGGCCGCACGATAGCCGCGCCGGTTGGTGATGTAGAGGAACAGGTCGTCATTGACCTTATAGTCGAAGCCGACGGTCCAGGTCGGAGCCTTGGATTTTTCCGAACCGGTCTTGCCGCCCGCACCGGTGCAGGCATCCGGGCCGATGCGATCGAGCGTCGAAAGGACAGCGACGCTGCACCCGGAAGACTTGTCCCAGGTATAACGGAAGCCACCGTTGAAACGCAGCCCGTCAGCAAAGCCGCCAAAGGCATAGCCGATCTGGCCGAACAGTGCCTTGCTCCGGGAATGGTTGTAATTTTCGTTAAAGGTATAGGTCGAACCCGGCTTCACCGCCGCATAGGTCAGGTTGCCGTTGACCCCGGTCGGATCGCTTTTCAGCCAGAATGCACCGACGATCCAGTCGAGGCGATCGGCAAAAGCCTTGCCCATGATCTGGAACTCATTCGAATATTGTTCGACATTGGTTTTTGAAATGCCGTCATATAATTCCAGATAGGTGCCATCCATGTCGCGGGCGGCATCGATTTTGGACCGGCGATACCCGAAGATATTCTTGAAGGTCACCGCGCCTACATCCAGCGTGGTGGTATTGGCGACGCCCCAGAAAGTCCGGTTCGATGTCGGCGCGATGCTGGTCGCTATGTCGCGAACGCCCGCAGCCTTTTGTTCGGCCAGCGCGATGTCGACGTCGCAGCCGGAAACGCCGCAATCGAAATAGGGCGAATTTGCCGCGGTGCGGGCATTGCCGCCGCCTGCAACCGCCGGATTGGGATAGACGCCGTTATTGACGAGGCCCGTGCCGTTTTCTTTCGCCTTATAATAATCGAACACGGTCACATTCTTGAAACCGTCTACCGGTTCCAGAAGCAACGAAGCGCGGAATGCGTCATTGTGACGATCGTCGAGATCGCCGCCCACGCCATGATTTTCAGTATAGCCGTCGCGGCGCGCGACCTGTCCGGCGAGGCGCAGCGCGACCTTGTCGTCGATGACGGGCAGGTTGACCGCGCCTTCGAAACTGCGCTCATGATAGGCGCCGATCGTCACCTGCCCATAGCCGCCGAAATCATAATCGGGGGCGACGGGGTAGAGCAGCAGCGCGCCGCCGGTGGTGTTGCGCCCGAACAGCGTGCCCTGCGGGCCCTTGAGGACCTGAATGGAACCGACGTCGAAGGTCGGCACGATGCTGCCTTCATTGGGCAGCGGCACATCGGCGAAATAGGTGACAACCGAAGGCGCCGCGGCGCCGGCGGTCGCGCGGCGCTGGCCGCGGATGACGATGCTGGGGGTGTCGCGCGATGTCTGCGGCGCGACGTTCAGGCCCGGCGTGGTATAGGTCAGGTCCTGCGTGCTGACGATTGCCTTTTCGCGCAGCATTTCCCCGTTGAAGGCGGCAACGGACACCGGAACCGTCTGAGCGCTTTCTTCGCGGCGGCGGGCGGTGACGGTGATCTCGCCGAAGTCGTCGTTCTGAGCCATGGACGCGGCTCCTTCCGGAGCGGCAGAGGCCTGCGCATGTGCGGCAGGCGCGGTGATGGCGGCGATCGAAGAAGCGAATAGCCACGCGGAAAGGCGGCGATTGGTCATGCTGCAAATTCCCCTTTTTGTTTCGGTCGACCCATCCCTGTCGCGGGTCACCAAGAAGCAAGACGCAGCGCATTCGGGATCATTCGCTTCCGGAGAAAAAATAATTCGGATGGTGCCCGGAGAGGGGATTGATTATGACGGCGGGCGATTATCGATAAGGGACGGATCCATTTTTCCGCTGCGCAAGCCATCGTTGAACGTTCGGGACGACAGGGTTGACCTGTCGGGTTATGTTCCGACTCTGCGCCGTTATTTTGCCAAGCGGGTGGAGCCGGGCGATGTCGAGGATCTGGTTCAGGACGTCCTGCTGCGTATGCATGTGCGGGGGCAGGGTGAAGGGATCGCCAATATTGAGGGCTATCTTTTTCAGGTCGCCGCCAGCGTTCTGACCGATCGGGCCCGGCGCGATCAGGTGCGTCATCGCGGCGCCCATCATGAACTGACCGAAGCGCATCATCCGGCCGACGACCTGACGCCTGACCGTGTATTGCATGGCCGTGAGGATGTGGAGCGCCTCATCGCGGCTCTGGAGGAGATGCCCGAACTGACCCGCGATAGTTTTGTGCTGCACCGATTCGAGGAAATGTCCTATGGTGCGATCAGCGACCATCTCGGCATTTCGGTAAGCGCTGTGGGCCGCCACATCATGAAAGCTATGCGGTTTCTGGCCGAGAGAGATCTGCCATGAGCAAGTCTTTCGATCCCCATGCGCTGGAGCAGGTCGATTCGGTCGAGGCCTCGGCCGCCGTTTATTTCAGCCTGTTGCGTTCCTCCCGGGCGACGGCGCAGGACTATGCGGATTTCGATAATTGGTATGCACGCGATGAGGCGCATCGCCTTGCCTGGGCGCGGGTCGAGCGGGAATGGAGGCAGGCGGGTGCGATGCGCTCGGACCCACGCATCCTGACGATTCGGGAGAGGGCGCTCGCCAATCGGCGACCGCGCCATGGCTGGTTGCGCCCCCTGGCGGCTGCGGCCGCTGTTCTGCTGGTCGTGGCGGGCGGGCTCGCTTATCATCAACTGGGCCGGGCGCCGAACCCGCCCACCCTGATGGCGGGCACCAACAGCCGGGCCCTCTCCACCGATGTGGGGCAGCAAATGACATTCCGTATGGTCGATGGTTCGACCATTACCGCCAATACGGCGTCGGACCTGTCGATCCGCGAGTCCGACACCCGGCGCAGCGTTCTGCTGCAGCAGGGCGAGGCCTATTTCGACGTGGCGAAAAATCCGCAAAAGCCGTTCACCGTCATGGCCAATGGGGTGAAGGTCACCGCGCTCGGAACCGCCTTTTCGGTGCGGGAGAGGGAGGGTGCCGTTGCCGTGATTCTGGTCCATGGCAAGGTCCGTGTCGACATGCCAGCGGTGGGCGGGGATACGGCGCAATCGGCGATACTGGCGCCAGGACGGCGGCTCGTGTGGCGAAACGGGCAATTCAGCACCGAGCCGGTCGATGCCGAGCGTGAACTCGGCTGGCGTACCGGTATGATCAATTTCGATCGCGCTCCGCTGGAAAACGCCGTTGCGGAAATGAATCGCTACAGCACGCAGAAGATCGTCATCGTCAGTTCCCGGATCGCCCGCTATCCGATCAGCGGCAGCTTCCGTCTGGGTGCGACGCGCGGTTTTCTGCAGAGCCTTGAGGTGGCGGGTATCGCCCGCATCGGCAAGGAGAATTTGGCCAGCGTGGAACTGACCGCGCCGTGACGGAGCGATGATTGCAGGGTGGGCCGGCTATTCGAAGCTATAGCGTATGCGTAACCCGAATGTGCGAGGTGGCCCGGGGATGATGGTGGCGGCCGTAAACGCAGGGTTGAGGGTGCCCCCGCCGCTGGCGTAGAAACGGTCGGTGAGGTTACGTCCCCATATCTGCATATCCAGCGGCCGCCCCCCGATCCGATGCCAGGTGATCGAAGCCCCGAGCAGGCCATGGGCCGGTTGCGTGCCGAACGGATCGTTGGTGCGCTCGGTAAAGCGGGTGCTGCTGACATGGCTGTAATCCGCGTTCAGATCGATGCTTCCCGAACCATCCCTTAGGGTGATTTTGTGTGTGATGGAAACGGTCGCACTGAAGCGCGGGGTATAGGAAAAGCGATTGTGAAGCGGGTCGTCACCCAGCAGCGGGGCGAGCAGCGGTGGCGCCATGGTTCCGGTATAGCGGGCGTCGATCCACGATGCACCGGCGTTGATATGGGTGGCAGACCCGATAATGAGCGCCAGCTCTCCATCGATTCCGGTGATGCGCGCCCGGCCGCTGTTGATATAGAGGTTGATCGGATCGGTGGCGGGATCATTGTCCCCGTCAAAATCCTGCTCTGGAAACAGGGGGCGCTGAATATTGGCGTAGAGGCCCGCATAAGCCGCCACCGTATAGCTTCCCACCAGTCCGGGGGTTTGCCAGCGCCCTTTGAGACCAAGCTCCAGATCTGTCAGCGTTTCCGGCTTGAAGGTCTGGAACGGCGTGAGCGAGCCGCCCAGCCTGGGGCTGTTATAACCGCCCGAGCGGAAGGCCCGTCTGGAGGTGAGATAGAGGTTATGGGCTCCCAGCTTTTTCGACAGCGCCGCCGTCCATGTCAGGCGGCGGGAACTGGCGCGCGCGGCGCTGCCTCCATTATCAAGGCAGGCTTGTCTGGAAAGCGGCTGTACCTCTGTCGAACTCAGCGAACAGCCGCTGATCCGCTCGGCGGTGTAGCGCAGGCCGAGATCGGCGCTCATATCGTGCCCCAGGGGCAGGGTGACCTGACCGAAAACGGCCGCGCTGCGGAAGGTTTGATAGTTGGAGATATAATAGGCCGGGTTATCGGGGCGAACGAAGCGGGCCATTTCCTGCCCCATGGCTCCGGCCGGGGCATTGTTCAGGTAGAATATTCCGCCGATATAGCGTGCGGCGCCCCATCTGCCCTGCACCTGCAATTCCTCGCTCCACTGGCGCAAATTGGATCGGGTAACGGAATCGTTGATCCGGAGCGGCGTGCCGTCTCCATCCAGGGTTGAGAATAAATGGGTGGATCGCCAACCCACGATATTACGCACCAACAGGGTATCATCACCATATTCGATAAGGCTGGTCAGGCTGCGAAATCGCCGTTCGAATATCGGCGCCAGCCCGGCCTGAGAGGTGCGTCGGCCCAGATTTTGCTGTGCCTTGTAATAGCTGTCGATGTCGCAGGCGCCCGTGCCACAATCATACCAGGGGGCATTTTCGGTCGTGCGCGCACCGCCTGTATCATAGGCGCCGACCAGAATGAGCGCCGCTCCCGTTTCATTGGCGTTGAGCATGTCAAAGCTCAGCGTTGACCGGAAAAGGCCGTCCGGCGCAAATCTGATCGTCGTCCGCAGGGCGTCGCTATGGGCGCCGTCCGCTCTCCCTCCAGAGGCAAGCCGGGTATAGCCATCCCGCCGTAAACGCTGGCCGGAGAGGCGCAGGGACAAGGGGCCGCTGGCAGGGAGTTCGACCGCTCCCTCCAGACGGGTCAGCCCCCGGTTGCCTATATCGGTTTCCAGATAAGCGGGCGTGCCGTTGCCCGGCTGCGCGGTCCGGATCAGCACCGCGCCGCTGGTCGCGTTACGGCCGAACAGGGTGCCCTGCGGACCACGCAGAATCTCTATCGAGGCAATGTCGTAAAGCGGTGACAGCGCCGCCTGATTCGGCAGGGGAACCTCATCCTGATAGACGACAGAGGGGAGGCGGTTCTCGTCACCGAGCGCGCGTCGCTGCCCCCGCGATACCAGCAGGGGGGTCGCACTGGAGGCCTGCTCGGTCGCGACGAAACCGGGCGTGAGGCGCGCCAGGTCGCTCAATGTGTGTACCGATGCGCGCTGAAGCGCTGCTTCGGAAAAATTCGACACGCTGAGCGGTACGTCTTCCTCCCGTTCGGGCCTGCGCCGCGCGGTTACCATGATGGCCTGAGGTTCATCCGCCATGGCCGGCGCCTTTGTTGCGGGTCGGGGCGGCGGGCCGGTCGTTACCAGATAGAGGTCGGGAGTAATCTGTTTCACCGTCACGTTCATTCCGCGACACAGGCGCACAAGGGCCTGACTGACCGACAATCGCCCTCTAACGGCTCGGGTCCGGCGCGTTTCCAGACCCGGGGCATTGAGCATGATCTCGACCTTCGCCTGACGGCCAAGGGCGCTGATTGCTCCTGTCAGCGGCTGGGAAGGAATGTCGATCGTTACTTCACGCGCGCATGCGGCGTCGACACAGCAGGAGCAGGCGATAAGTGGGGCAAGCAGAGAAGAAGGGAAAGGAAGGCGCAATCTGGCTGGTCCTGACGTCCTAATCGATCGAGGAGCGAGGGAGATTGAAGTGGGTGTGCCCGGCCCCCGCTTGAAGGTAATTCAATGCAACGCCTCCCGGTGATGATGTCGATCCGTCCTAGGCCGTGCGAGCGAATTTGATCAAGTCCAGAGCGACAGCGATGCAGGCGTTCAACCAGAGGCCGCGTATTTCCCATGGTCGCGGGTGGATGGTTTAAGGCGTCAGAGGCGACGGCGATATAATCATGCACCTCATACCGCTGCCGTTCGCCCTGACTGATCACTTCGCGGATGCCATGCGGAAGTGTGTTGGAGACAGAAAGCGGTGTAAATGGCGGAGAGGGTGGGATTCGAACCCACGGTACGGTTGCCCGTACACCGCATTTCGAGTGCGGCGCATTCGACCTCTCTGCCACCTCTCCGGGCCGGTACAGGATCGGAACCGCTGGCTCCGATTGTCCCATATGCATGGGTCGAGCCGCGGCCATTAACGGACCGGAATGGCTTTGCCAAGTCGGCAATGGCTATTTTTCTTGTATGGGGTTCGACATTTCCTACATTGAGGTCATGAGACATATCATGATCAACGCATCCTCCCGCAATTCCGCGCTTGCCGCGCCGGCCGTGGCCCATGCCCGGTTCAGCATCGGCGATGTGGTTCGCCACCGGCTGTTCGGTTTCCGCGGGGTGGTGTTCGATGTCGATCCGGTCTTCGCCAACAGCGAGGAATGGTATGAGTCGATTCCTGAAGATGTGCGCCCGGCTCGCGAGCAGCCTTTCTATCATCTGCTCGCCGAAAATGCCGATGGCAGCTATGTCGCCTATGCCGGGCAGCAAAATCTGGTGTCTGACGACAGCGATGAGCCGGTCGATCATCCGGCGATAGCGGGCCTGTTCGGCCCCTATCATGACGGGCGTTATGATCTGCGCCCGCTTTATCGCCACTGACGGGAGGCCGATCCGGGAGCAGGCTTCCGGAGCGGATGCCGGTTATCGGTCAGGGGCGGATTTTCCAGCCCTTGCGCAGTAGCACATAGCACAGCCCGGCAAGCGCCGCGTTGAGCAGCGTCAGCACGATCAGTCCGCGCGCTATCTCCGTATCGGCGGCGGAGAGAAAGCCATAGCGAAAGCCCGATATGGCATAGAAGAAGGGGTTGGCGTGGCTGATCCCCTGAAAGAAGGGGGAGAGGCGCTCGATCGAATAAAAGGTGCCGGAAAGCAGCGACAGCGGCGCGATCACGAAATTGGTGACGGCGGCGGCATGATCGAATTTTTCCGCCCAGATCGAAGTGAGCACGCCGAGGAAGCTCACGAACATCGTACCGAGCAGGCCGAAAGCCAGTATCGCCCAGGGGTGGCGCGGGAACAGGTCGACGCCCGGCCACAGGGCGATGGCCAGCGAAATGGTGCAGCCCAGCAGGAAGGCGCGGGTCATTGCCGCCCCAACCAGCGCGGTCAGCAATTCCGCCGTCGAAATGGGCGGCATCAGATAATCGACGATGGTCCCCTGAATCTTGCCCGAGAGGAAGGAAAAGCTCGAATTGGCGAAGGCATTCTGGATCATGCCCATCATGATGAGGCCGGGCGCGATGAAATCGGCAAAGGGTACGCCCAGAACGGAACGCTTCTGTCCGCCCAGCGCGACGGTGAAGATGACGAGAAACAGCAGGGTGGTGACGGCCGGGGCCCAGACGGTCTGAAGCTGCACCTTCATGAACCGGCGGACTTCCTTCATATACAGCGCCTGCATCCCCGCCCAGTTGACGTTGCGGATGCGCGGTACGCCCGGTTCAGGCAGGGTGATAGCAGGAAGCGGCGCGCGCGTCGGTTTATTCTGGTCGTTCATGCGCAGATCGACTATCGGTTGCGCCCGATACGGGCAAGTGCAAATGGCTGAAGGCTATTGGCGGATCGCCGCAAGCAACACGGCGCGCGACGGTTGAATTCACGCGGTTCAGCCGCCATATGGCACAAAAGCGCATTGCGAGTCCCGATGCTGGCCGATTCCCGAGGTCAGCCGCGCAAGATGATGGAGCAGATTTTGTCCTGGACCGATGAACGGATAGACCAACTTAAGGGCATGTGGGAAAAGGGCATGACCGCCAGCCAGATCGCCGAAGAACTGGGCGGGGTCAGCCGCAATGCGGTGATCGGCAAGGCCCATCGTCTTGGCCTGCAATCGCGTCCGTCGCCCGTCAAGGCTAATGAAGCGCCGCGCAAGAAAGCCGTGAGCCGCAAGCCCGCGCCCGTCGCGCCGAAAGAGGCCGAGACCCCCGCCGCGCCGTCGGTGGCTGCCGCTCCGTCGCGTCCCGCCGCTCCTGTCGCCGCGCCTCAGCCCGAGGTTGCGCCGCAGCAGTCGCAGCCGCAGGCAACCCCGTCGCCTCAGCCGCGCATCGTTTCGGTGGGGCCGGGCGGCTTCCTGCGTCAGGGACCGGGCGATCAGCAGGCGCCGATTCCGCCCGCGCCGCCGCGTCGTCTGGTACCGGCCAAGCCGAGCCCCGAAATTGCGGACAAGACCAGTCTGCTCGACCTGACCGAGAAGATCTGCAAATGGCCGATGGGCCATCCGGGCGAACCGGATTTTCATTTCTGCGGCGAAAAGGTAAATCCGGGTTTCCCCTATTGCGTCGAGCATTGCGGCCGGGCCTATCAGGCGCAGTTGCCGCGCGGTACCCGCCGCCCGCCGCCGCCGCTGCCTTTCGGCGGTCCGCGCGTCCGCTGATTCGGGACGAAGCACAGACCTTCGGTTGGAAGGGCGCGCCGGGTCGCGCCCGACCACCTCTGTTCACGACAGTTGCGTCTTTTCTCTCGCTGTTGCACAAATAGCGGGGAAGCGTGGGTGCTCGGCGTTTGCGTTTCCTGCAAGGCGTGATCCGGGGAGCCCGATGTGACCGAAAGATCCTCCACCCTCATTCTTTTCGGCGCGACAGGCGATCTGGCGGGAAGGATGCTCTTCCCTTCATTGTATAATCTGCAGGAAGACGGGTTGCTGCCCGATGATTTCCTGGTGGTGGCGTCGGGCCGGTCGCACCGTGATGATGGCGGCTTCCGTCAGGAAGTGGACGATTGCCTGCGCAATTTCATCGGTGAGGATCGCTATAATGCGGATAGCGCGCGGCGATTGACCGAGCGGATCATCTATTGCGCGGTCGAGGCGGGTAATAGCGAGCAGTTCGCCGCGCTGGCCGAGCGGGTGAGGGGACGGGAAGACAAGGGTATCGCGGTCTATCTTTCGACCCCGCCGTCGCTGTTCGCGCCGACCGCCGTCAGCCTGGCCGGGGCGGGGCTGGTCAACGGGACCACGCGTATCGCGATGGAAAAGCCGATCGGCCATGATCTCGCTTCCTCGATCGAGGTGAACGATGCGATCGGTGCGCTGTTCGACGAGGAGCGTATTTTCCGTGTCGATCATTATCTCGGCAAGGAAACGGTTCAGAATCTGATCGCGCTGCGCTTCGGCAACATGCTGTTCGAGCCGCTGTGGAATGCCAATCATATCGATCATGTCCAGATCACCGTGGGGGAAACGGTAGGGCTGGAAGGGCGCGTTTCCTATTATGACGGCGTCGGCGCGCTGCGCGACATGGTGCAGAACCATATGCTGCAGATTCTCTCGATCATCGCGATGGAACCGCCCGCGCGGTTCGATTCGACCGCAGTGCGCGACGAGAAGGTGAAGGTGCTACGCTCGCTGCGCCCGATGGACGGGGAGCAGGCCAAGACGTTCAGCGTGCGCGGCCAATATAGCGCCGGCGCGGTCAATGGCGAGATTGTGCGCGGTTATGCCGATGAACTGGGCAAGCCTTCCGACACGGAGACGTTCGTCGCGTTGAAGGCGCATATCGACAATTGGCGCTGGTCGGGTGTGCCCTTCTACCTGCGCACAGGGAAGCGCATGCCGACGCGGCACAGCGAGATATTGATCCAGTTCAAGCCGGTCGCCCATTCGATTTTCCGCCGCAGCCGGTTCAGCTCGGGGCTGGAGCCCAATACCCTCATCATCCGGCTGCAGCCGCAGGAGAATATCCGCCTGCTGGTCATGGCGAAGGAGCCGGGGCTGGATCGGGGCGGGGTGAAATTGCGCGAGGTCGGCCTCGACGTATCGCTGACCGCCGCATTCGAGGGGCAGCGACGGCGCATTGCTTATGAGCGGTTGCTGCTCGATTTGCTGGAAGGCGATCCGACCCTGTTCGTCCGTCGCGACGAGGTGGAGGCGCAGTGGCAATGGATCGATTCGATCATCGCCGGGTGGCAGGAGGCCGGGATGAAGGTGGCTTCCTATGCCGCCGGGAACTGGGGGCCGTCCTCCGCGATCGCGCTGATCGAGCGGGATGGAGCAAGCTGGTATGAGTGATCTGCATCCCGTCGTCGAGCGCGTGACGCGACGGATCATCGAGCGTAGCGCGCCGATGCGGCACAGCTATCTCAACCTGATCGAACGCGGCCGTGATGCGGGGACCAACCGGGATCAGCTCAGTTGCGGCAATCTTGCCCATGGCTTTGCCGCCGCCGGGGATGACAAGCCCGCGATCCGCGCGGGCGGGGCGATGAATATCGGCATCGTCACCGCCTATAATGACATGCTTTCCGCGCATCAGCCCTATGGCCGCTATCCCGAGGCGATCAAGATCGCCGCGCGCGAAGTGGGCGCCACCGCGCAGGTCGCGGGCGGCGTTCCGGCGATGTGCGACGGCGTGACCCAGGGGCAGGCGGGAATGGACCTCTCGCTCTTTTCCCGCGACGTAATCGCGATGGCGACGGCGGTTTCGCTCAGCCATGCGATGTTCGAAGGGGTCGCGCTGCTCGGCATTTGCGACAAGATCGTGCCGGGCCTGCTGATCGGGGCGCTGCGGTTCGGCCATCTGCCCGCGATCCTGATCCCGGCGGGGCCGATGCCCTCTGGCCTCGCCAACAAGGAAAAGGTGCGCGTGCGCCAGCTCTATGCCGAAGGGAAAGTCGGCGAGAAGGAATTGCTCGATGCCGAGGCGGCCAGCTACCATGGCGCGGGCACCTGCACTTTTTACGGGACCGCCAACAGCAACCAGATGATGATGGAGATGATGGGCCTGCATATGCCGGGTGCGGCCTTCATCAATCCCGGCACGAAATTGCGGCAGGAGCTGACGCGGGCGGCGGTGCATCGGCTGGCGGCGATCGGCTGGGACGGCGATGATTACCGTCCGCTGGGCCATTGCGTCGACGAAAAGGCGATCGTGAACGCCGCCATCGGTCTGCTCGCGACCGGCGGGTCGACCAATCACGCGATCCACCTGCCCGCCATTGCCCGTGCGGCCGGGATGGTGATCGACTGGACCGATCTTGCTGAACTGTCGGAGGTGATCCCGCTGCTTGCCCGCGTCTATCCCAATGGCGCGGGGGATGTGAACCATTTCCACGCGGCGGGCGGCATCGGTTATGTGATCGGCGAACTCCTCGATAATGGTCTGCTGCACCGCGACCTGCTGACGGTCGCGCGTTCCGACATGACCGACTATGTACGGACGCCCGAACTGGTGGATGAGGCGCTGGTCTGGGCGGAACCGCTTGCCGCTCCGCGCGATCCGGCAATGCTGCGCCCGGTCGCCGACCCGTTCAGCGGGGATGGCGGCATGAAATTGCTTCAGGGCAATCTCGGACGCTGCGTGATGAAGACCAGCGCGGTTGACGAGAGCCGGTGGACGATCGAGGCTCCGGCCCACATATTCTCCGATCAGAATCAGGTGCTGGCCGCATTCAGGGCCGGGGAGCTGGATCGCGATGTGATCGTTGTCGTCCGCTTTCAGGGGCCGCGCGCCAATGGGATGCCGGAACTGCACAAGCTGACCCCGCCGCTGGGCGTGTTGCAGGACAGGGGGTTTCGGGTCGCGCTGGTGACCGACGGGCGCATGTCCGGCGCATCCGGCAAGGTTCCCGCCGCTATCCATGTTTCGCCCGAGGCAAAGGGCGGTGGGCCGCTCAGCCTGTTGCGCGATGGCGATGTGGTGCGGGTGTGCGCTGCGACCGGCAGGCTGGAGGCGTTGGTGGACGCAGAGGAGTGGGCCGCGCGCAAGGCGGTTCCTGCGCCGCCACCGCCCTGCGACACCGGGCGTGAGCTGTTCGCGATGATGCGCGCGACCTGCGACGAGGCGGAACGTGGCGCTTCGGCGATGCTGGCGGCGATGGAGCGGGAATTGAACGAAGGAGCAATCGGATGATGACGGTCGATGAGGTGATGGAACTCGCGCCGGTCATCCCGGTGCTGGTGGTGGACCGGGTCGAAGATGCGGTGCCGATCGCGCGGGCACTGGTCGCAGGTGGCCTGCGGGCGCTGGAGGTGACGTTGCGCACGCCTGCCGCACTCGATGTGATGCGCGAAATGGCACAGGTCGAAGGCGCGGTGGTCGGCGCGGGCACGGTCGTCAATCTCGGCCAGCTCGATGCCGCGCTGGAAGCGGGCGCGCGCTTCATCGTCAGCCCCGGCCTCACAGGCGGTCTCGCGCGGGAGGTTCTCGCCGCGCAGGTGCCGTATCTTCCCGGCGTGGCGACGGCGGGCGACATCATGCGTGGCATGGATCTGGGTCTTTCCCGCTTCAAATTCTTTCCGGCGGCCACCAGCGGGGGCATATCAGCGCTGAAGGCGCTGGCCGCGCCCTTTTACGAAGCGCGTTTCTGCCCGACCGGCGGGATCAGTGAGACGAATGCTGCCGAATGGCTGGCGCAGCCTTTCGTGACCTGTGTTGGCGGAAGCTGGGTCGTGCCCAAAGGGGCGGTCGATCCGGCAGCGATCGAGGCGATGGCGCGGGCGGCTTGTGCGTTGCGCGGGCCGTAGGGGCAGGCCCCATTACTGGCACCGAAATGGCTTCCCTCTTGAACCCAATTGCCCTTGGAAAGGCAACCAGCCTTCCCAGCGGGCCATTCGGCCCGATAACATCGCCATTTGGACGCCTCAACGGCGCCAGTAATGGGGCCTGACCCTAATGATTTCGAGTGAAATGAGCCGTTTCACGTCCCGAAGGTCACGATAAAATGAAGCGCATGAGATTTGGGGGGAAACCGGCTGTTTCATGGGCCCCGGAGTAAAGCCCGAGAGCGGTGCGCGCATTCTTCGGGCCAAAGAAAACCCCGTCGGAGCAAGCTCAACGACGGGGCCAAGGTTCAGGGAATCACTTACCGCCAAGGGGGGAGAGGCGGAAGCGACGCCGAACTCAATAGCAGCTATGGATGAACGGGAAATGAAAGCTTTGCGATTTATCGGGGATGCCCGCCGATAAAGGCGGCGCGCATTTCAGAGCGCGCCTTGTTTATACGGAGCGGGGAGGTGTGCCATCCCCTCCCTGGCATGATGCAACCCCGCCTCGAACTGGTCGGTGCAGCGCGACCATTGGAAACTGCGTCCATAATCGGCGGCGGTACCGCGATCGAGGCGCAGGGCGCCATCAATGGCGGCCGTCAGATCGTCATAGAGAACGCCGACCGGGGCCGCCAATGCGCTCTCCGGTCCGCGGCCGTTCGCGCCGATAATGTCCAGCGGACCCGGCACGGGGAAACCGGCGACGGGCAGGCCGCAGGCCAGTGCCTCGATCATTACCAGTCCGAAAGTGTCGGTGAGACTGGGGAACACAAAGGCGTCGGCGGCACGATAGGTGGAGGCGAGTTCCTCTCCGCTCAGCGCACCGAGAAAGACAGCCTGCGGATAATGATTTTTGAGGAAGGGCAGGGTCGGGCCATCGCCCACAATCACCTTGGTGCCGGGCATTTCAGCACCGAGAAACGCTTCCAGATTCTTCTCCGCCGCCACCCGGCCGACCGAGAGCAGGATCGGGCGTGGCAGGTTGGCCATGGCGGGGTGAACCGGTCCGTCCGGATGAAACAATGCCGTGTCGATACCTCGCGACCAGAGGCGTCCTTCGCCGATGCCGCGATAGGATAGTTCGTCGCGCAGGCGGCGGGTCGAAACGAATACGGCCGAAGACGGGCGGTGGAAACGCCGCATCACCGGCCAGAACCAGTCCGCTGAAAAGCCCGTGCGCACCGCCGCATAATCGGGAAAGCGGGTGTGAAAGGCGGTGGTGAAGGCCACTTTTCTGTCCATGCACCAGCGCCGCGCGGCCCAGCCGATCGGCCCTTCGGTCACGATATGGACGACATCGGGCGCAAAGCCGTTAAGCAGGCGGCGGGTGCCGCCGCGCGGGGCGACGGCAAGGCGAATCTCGCTATAGCCGGGCATCGGCACGGTCAGGAAGCGATCCGGCGTCACCATGCCGATCGCATGGCCGCGCTGTTCGAGCTGATCGATGGTCATGCGCAGCGTGCGCACGACGCCGTTCACCTGGGGTTCCCACGCGTCGGTGGCGATGGCGATCCTCATCGATGCTTCCTCGTCAATCTGGGTCAGGACGCGGTGGTGGCCTGCACCTGTCGTGCCTCGTCGCGCAGATATTCTGCCCAGTCGAGAATGCGCATCTCGCCCAGCTCGTCTTCGGTCAGGGCGGTGCAGCTTTCCACCCAGTCGCCGTCATTATAATAGGTGATGGCACCGATCTGCCGGATTTCGGCGCTGTGGATATGGCCGCAGACCACGCCGTCGAGGCCGCGATGGGTTGCCTCATGCGCGACCGCTTCTTCAAAGTCGCAGATGAACTGGACGGCATTCTTGACCCGGCGCTTGAGATAGGCGGAGAGCGACCAATAGGGCATGCCCAGCGCCTTGCGCGCGCGATTGAACCAGCGGTTCGCCTTCAGCATCAGATAATAGGCCTGATCGCCCAGAAAGGCGAGCCACTTGGCGTAAAGCACCACGCCGTCATAGGCGTCGCCATGCACCACCAGCAGGCGGCGCCCGTCGGCGGTCAGGTGAATCGCCTCATTGGAGAGGTCGATGCCGCCGAAGCCGAGCCCGGCATAATCGCGCAGCATCTCGTCATGATTGCCGGTGATGTAGATGACGCGGGTGCCCTTGTGCGCCATTTTCAGGATGCGGCGGATGACCTCATTATGACCATCGGGCCAGTACCAGCCCTTGCGCAGCCGCCAGCCGTCTATGATGTCGCCGACAAGGTAGAGTGTTTCGCATTCGATTGAGCTCAGGAAATCCAGCAGCATCGCCGCATTGCATCCCGATGTGCCGAGATGCAGGTCGGAAATCCAGACTGTCCGATATCTGAGCTTGGGCCGAAAGCTCTTGGGTTCCGGCAGGTTCAGCCAGTCGGGAATGCGGGTTCCCGTCTCAATGGGCGCTCCGGCGCCGCTTTCCTTTACCAATACGTCCATAGGATTCATATGCAGACCCCCGTCTGCACCGGGTCTCTATCCTGCGGGCGTTACGACATGGTGGCGATTCGGCTACGCTTTTGTTGCAGGCGCACAACGAAAACAGGCGCGCCCGGCCATGATGGCACAGGCACGCCTGTCTGAATTTGGTCGCTGTTAAAGGGCGATCAGCCTTCCGAGCGGGTGTCGCGACGCTCGGCGATGCGAGCGCGCTTGCCGGTGCGGCCACGCAGATAATAGAGCTTGGCGCGGCGCACGATGCCCTTGCGGACAACGGTGATGCTGTCGACGTTCGGCGAATAAAGCGGGAAAACGCGCTCCACGCCTTCACCGAACGAGATCTTGCGCACGGTGAAGTTGCTGCCCATGCCCTTGTTGGAGCGGGCGATGCAGACGCCTTCGAAATTCTGAATACGGGTGCGTTCGCCTTCGACGACCTTCACGCCGACGCGCAGCGTGTCACCGGCGCGGAACGCGGGGATTTCCTTGGCGGCCTTGGCGATTTCCTCGGCCTCGATCTGCTGAATGAGGTTCATATGACCTTCTTCCTTCGTCTCATGTCGCGCGCCAGAGGCAGGTCAGTCCCGAACGCCCCCATGGCGCTCCCAAAGGTCCGGCCTGCGTAACCGTGTATCATCCTCCGCCCTTTGTTTCCGCCAGGCGGCGATCTTCGCATGATCCCCCGATCGCAACACTTCAGGGATCGTGCGCCCCTCCCATTCTACCGGTCGGGTATAATGCGGATATTCGAGGAGGCCGCTTTCGAAGCTTTCCTCGTCTCCGCTCGAAGCCGCGCCCATTACACCGGGAAGCAGGCGAATGCAAGCGTCGAGCAACATCAGCGCGCCCATTTCCCCGCCGGAAAGGATGATGTCGCCCATGCTGACCTGTTCGATCATCGGGCGGGCCTCAAACAGCCGCTCGTCAAAGCCTTCGAACCGTCCGCAAAGCAGGGTGATTCCGGGGCCAGAAGCGAGTTCCCGCACGCGCTCCTGCGTGATCGGGCGGCCGCGCGGGGTCATCGCGACGACGGGCAGGCCGGGCGCGCGCGCCATCGCGGCATCGACCGCCTTGCCCAGCACGTCGCAGCGCAGCACCATGCCCGCGCCGCCTCCCGCCGGCGTATCGTCGACGGTGCGGTGCCTGTCCGCCGCGAAATCGCGAATCTGGATCGGGGCGCACGACCATATCCCTTCGGCAAGCGCCCGCCCGGCAAGGCTGACGCCGAGCGGTCCGGGGAACATTTCCGGGTAAAGGGTCAGGATCTGCGCGGCGAAACTCATTGCACGAAGGCGGAGTCGATCGTCGCCCGGCTTTCCCCGATGGTCGCGGCGTGAATCGGCACCATGAAGCGTTTGGGTTTCTGCTTCTCATCGGGTGTCCGATGTTCGATTTCGATGATGTCGCCCGCGCCGAAATTCTCGACCGCGATGATAGACCCCAGTTCTTCCCCGGCGTCGGAGAAGCAGGGCAAGCCGATCAGATCGACATGATAATATTCGCCCTCGGCAAGCGGGGCCAGGGACGAACGCGGCACGGTGAGCTGAACCCCGCGCAGGGCCTCGGCCTCATTGCGGTTCGTCAGTTCGGCAAAGCGCGCGACCGCGCCGTTGGAACCGGGCCGCACCGACTTCAATGTCAGGGTGCGGCCATCGGCATCCAGCGTCTTGTAGAGCTTCAGGCTGTCCGGTCCCTCGCCGAACAGCTTCAGCCGCACTTCCCCCGTCACGCCATGCGCGCCGATAATGGCGGCCAGAATGACCGGCCGGTCCCCGGCGGGCGTGGCGGGAGTCGTCACGTTCAGGTTCAGCCTTCGGCCTGCTCTTCGCTGGCTTCAGCGGCCGGAGCTTCCTCGGCGGGAGCTTCTTCAGCCGGAGCAGCGGCGGCAGCAGCGGCTTCCTTCGCGGCTTCCTCGGCAGCGGCCAGCTTCTCTGCCTTCTCTTCGGCGCGATCCTTGGCCTTCTGGCCCGGCTCCGCCTTCTGCGGGTTGTTGCGGGTGGCGCGTTCCTTCACGCCCGCGGCGTCGAGGAAACGGGCGACGCGGTCGGTCGGCTGTGCGCCCTGCTCAACCCAATATTTCGCACGCTCGGTATCGAGCACGACGCGCTTTTCATCGGTCTTGGCGAGCAGCGGGTTGTAGCTGCCGATGCGTTCGATGAACTTGCCGTCACGCGGAGCGCGGCTGTCGGCGACAACGATGCGATAATAGGGACGCTTCTTCGAACCACCACGGGAAAGACGAATGCTGGTTGCCATAGATTTCTGACCTTACCTTTCTGAACTTCTTAAAATGTTGAAATGCTGTGTTAATTACTTGCGGAACTTGTCGAGGCCGGGGGGCAGTTTCGGCATGTCGCCGCCCAGTCCCGGAAGATTGGCGCCTCCGCCCAGACCGGGGGGCAGGCCGCCGCCACCGCCGAGCAGGTTGCCGAGGCCACCGCCTTTCGCGCCGCCCATGCCACCGCCCATGAACATTTTGGCGAGACCGCCCAGACCGCCCATCTTGCGGATTTTCTTCATCGCCGTTTCCATTTCCTGATGCATTTTCAGGAGGCGATTGACTTCCTGCACCGTGGTGCCGCTGCCCTTGGCGATGCGGATCTTGCGCTTGGCATTGATAACGCCGGGTTTTTCCCGTTCCTTCGGCGTCATCGATCCGATCATCGCATCGAGATGCAGCAAGGTTTTCTCATTGGCTCCGCTCGCGGCCATTGCCGCCTGCGCCTTCTTCAGGCCGGGGATCATGCCCGCAAGCGCGCCGAGACCACCCATTTGCTGCATCTGGCGAAGCTGCATCCGCAGGTCGTTCATGTCGAACTGACCCTTCGCCATTTTCTTGGCGATTTTGTCGGCTTCTTCGGCGTCGATGACCTCTGCCGCGCGCTCGACGAGGCTGACGACATCGCCCATGCCGAGAATGCGGTTGGCGACGCGCGACGGGTGGAACGGTTCGATCGCGTCCAGCTTTTCGCCGGTGCCCGCGAACTTGATCGGCGCGCCGGTGACGAACCGCATCGACAGCGCCGCACCGCCGCGCGCATCGCCGTCCATACGGGTGAGGACGACACCGGTCAGCGGCACCTGCTCGGTGAAATTCTTCGCGACGTTGACCGCGTCCTGACCGGTCAGGCTGTCGACCACCA
The DNA here is from genome assembly GCA_006226685.1 of Sphingomonadales bacterium. Classification (GTDB taxonomy): domain Bacteria; phylum Pseudomonadota; class Alphaproteobacteria; order Sphingomonadales; family Sphingomonadaceae; genus Sphingobium. The sequence continues at coordinate 47,830 of SBGG01000020.1, read as the reverse complement.
GCAGGATTTCCTGCGGGTCGGAGACGGCGGCGACAGCCTTCATCTCCTCCATCAGCGCCTGATCGACATGGAGCCGGCCCGCCGTATCGAGCATCAGCACGTCAAAGCCCTGAAGCTTTGCCGCCTGCATCGCCCGCTTCGCGATATCCACCGGCTGTTGGCCCGGCACAATCGGCAATGTCGCGATGTCCGCCTGCGTGCCGAGGATGGCGAGCTGTTCCTGCGCGGCCGGGCGATTGACGTCGAGCGACGCCATCAGCACCTTCTTGCGCTCTTTTTCCTTCAGGCGCTTCGCGATCTTGGCGGTGGTGGTGGTTTTACCGGACCCCTGAAGACCGACCATCATGATGATGGCGGGCGGGGTCACGTCGATCATCAGATCGCTGCTCTCCGCGCCGAGAAATTCTGTCAGCGTGTCGGAGACGATCTTAACGACCATCTGCCCTGGGGTGACCGAGCGCAGCACGTCGCTGCCCACCGCGCGATCGGTCGCACGGTCGACGAATTCGCGCACCACGGGAAGCGCAACGTCGGCTTCCAGCAGCGCGACTCGCACTTCGCGCATCGCGGTGCGGACATCTTCCTCGGTCAGCGCGCCGCGACCGCGAAGCTTGTCGAACACACCGTTCAGGCGATCGCTCAGGGACTCGAACATTACCACCTCAAACCCTGCGGAAAATCCGCGAAAATCCATGCATTACCCGTAACGACGAACACGCCGGCGGGCGAAACCTCGCCGGCCAGCGTTGATCCTTGGACCATTGAAGACATGGTTTAAATCATGCCAAGACCATGGATATCATCAGGGTGTCGACCGGCCGGAGCCGCCCGATTGCAGGGCCGCCTCTAGGCGAAAGGCGGCCGGAAAGCAAGCTTCAAGCGACCGGGCAGGCGGGATCGGGCGAGGGGGCGGGGGGTGGGCGGCCATTGCGCCGCCGCCCGGGCAGCGGCATAATCGCCGTCATGGCAAAAATCGTCCCGGTCGTTTCGATGTCGCGCATGGTGGCTTTGCGTGCGCTGCCGTTGTTCCTGCTGGGCGGTGCGGGGCCGGTTCCGGGTGAAGCAGAGGTGCCTGTGCCGCCCAGCCTTGCCCTGCCACTCCAATGTCGTTTCGGCACGGAATGTTTCATCCAGCAATATGTCGATCATGATGCCGGGGCGGGGGCGAAGGATTATCGCTGCGGTCCGCGCAGTTATGACGGGCATAAGGGTACGGATTTCCGCCTCGCCACGCTGGCGGCGCAGCGGCGGGGCGTTATGGTGGTCGCGGCGGCGGGCGGGGTGGTGCGGGCGATCCGCAACGATATGGAGGACCGGCTGATTGAGGGCGGCGACATGTCCTCCGTAAAGGGCAGAGAATGCGGTAACGGTGTGTTGATCGAGGCCCCGGGCGGGTGGGAAATGCAATATTGCCACATGGCGCGCGGGACGATCGCGGTGGTGCCCGGGCAGGTGGTGAAAAGCGGCGATCGGCTCGGTCTTGTAGGCTTGTCGGGCAATACCGAATTTCCGCATCTCCACCTGTCGGTGCGGCATGAGGGGCGCATTGTCGATCCCTTTGCGCCCGATCTTCCGGATAATGGGTGCGGCGCAGGCGGCGGCCGGCCGCTCTGGTCCGCGACGGCGGCGGACATACTTGCCTATAGGGAGAGCCAGTTTCTCAATGCCGGTTTTGCCGATCGGCCGGTAACGGTCGAGGCGATTGAGAATGAAATGATTTCAACGCCCTCCTCTGCATCGTCCGCCTTCGTCTATTATGTTCGGCTGATCGGTTTGCGTCGGGGGGACAGGGTGCGTCTGTCGATATCGGCTCCCGATGGTTCGGTGCTGGCGGGCAGGGAAGTTGGGATCGACCGCGACGAGGCAGTGCGCTGGTCCTTTGTCGGCAAGCGGGCGGAGGGAGGTGGTTTTGCCATGGGGCGCTATCGGGCTTCGGCGCGGTTGCTGCGAGACGGCAAGACCGTTTTGAGCCGGGATGACCATCTGGCGCTTGGGGAGTGACCGGCGGCAAGGGCACGCAGGAATCCGGGCGGAGAGGCATGAGGCGGGAAATGATAGAGGGCGGCAGGATTTTTATGAACTCATAAACCTTTTATCAAGCGCTTTCCGGCAAGCTGCGCCAGCTGAGGAAGGGTGCCGCGCCTCTGCATCGCGGTGAGAGACAAGATGATGGCGTCAAGCGCGATAAAAAATTTCGATTCCCGTGGCGTTCATCAGGAGCTCATAACCGGCAGCGTCGTGATTGCCGCTATCGTGATGTTCATCTGGACCGGTGGATCGGCCATGATGGCGGTTGTCCGCTATCTCACCGGTGTCGGGCCCAATGTCGAACAACTGTTGCTGACCGCACTTCTTCTCAACATCGCGCTCATCCTGTTCGGCTGGCGCCGCTATCGCGATCTTGAGATCGAGCTGCGGCAACGGCGCGAGACAGAGGAGCGTGCGCGTATCCTTGCGGAAACCGATTCGCTCACCGGCTGCCTCAATCGCCGCTCTTTTGTGGAGAAGGCGACGGAAATGCTCGCTCAGGCCGAACCAACGCATCAGTCGGTCGCGATTCTCCTGCTCGACCTCGATCATTTCAAGTCGGTCAACGATGTGCATGGTCATGATGCCGGGGATCAGGTGCTCATCACCGCTGCCCGTCGGATCAAGGCGGTCATGCCGGTATCGGCGATGACGGCGCGTCTGGGGGGGGATGAATTCGCCTGCGCGCTTCTGTTCGACCCGCGTCTGCCCGATCATGTCGATGCTCTTGCCGGGCAATTGGTGAAGGGAATGACAGAACCGATCGTCGAGAACGGCCTGCATTTCCGGGTCGGCGCCTCGATCGGGATTGCCCGGTCGGATTCGGGCGTCGATGATATCGGCATGTTGTTGAAGCAGGCCGACATAGCCATGTATTGGGCCAAGAAGCGGGGGCGCAACGGTCACGCCTGGTTTGATGCCTCGATGGAACGCGAATTCCGGTTCCGCCATGCGCTGGAGGCCGGGATCCGGCAGGGGATCCGGAAGGGAGAATTCTTGCCCCATTATGAACCGCAAATCGATCTTTCCGACGGTCGGATCGTCGGTTTCGACATATTGTCCTATTGGAATCATCCGGTCGAAGGGGTGATCCCCCCGGCCCTGTTCGCACCATTTGCCGAAGAAAACGGGCTGGTAGGCGAATTGTCGCTTACGGTGATGCAGCGCGCTTTCGAGGAGGCGAGAAACTGGGACCCGTCCCTCATCCTGTCGGCCCCCGTTTCGCTTGTCCAGCTGAAGGACCAGTGGCTCAGCCAGAAGGTCTGCAAGCTGCTGGTCGAAACCGGGTTCGTCGCCAACAGGCTGGAACTCAGGATCGGCGAGCGGGCTTTGCTCGAACATCTCGATATCGGTCAGCCCCTATTGGGGTCGCTGAAAAATCAGGGAATACGGATCGCGCTGGACGATTTCGGTACGGTCTATTGTTCGCCCGCCCGCCTTAAGGATTTGCCGGTCGACCGGATCAGGATCAGTCGGGGCTATCTCTCCTCGCTCGATCAGATTGAGGAAAATCTGTCGATAATCGGTGCCATCATGCGTCTGGCCGATCATCTGGCGCTGCCGGTGGTCGTGGATGGGATAGAGGGTCTGGATGTCGGGAAACGGGTCAAGGAGCTGGGCTGCGCTCATGGGCTGGGGCCGTTGTTCGGGCCGATCATGTCGATCGGGCAGGTGCGGGCCCTTTTGACGGAACGCAATCTGCTTCTGCCGCCTCAGGCCAATGCTCCGCGCGCTGATAGCCGGTCCGCTGAGGCTTTGCCTGCCAATGCCGGGGGAGCGCCGACGGCGCGGCTTTCTCACTCCGGATAGCGCGGCGGTCCCAGGGAGGCATGCACCATGGACCTCGGCCGGGGCGGGCGGTTCGCCCCATGGACTTTCGGGCAACCAGCGCCTAAATGCGCGGCCATGGGCACATTCAGTAAAATGCACGGACTCGGCAATGATTTCGTCGTGATCGATGCGCGTGCGGCGCCGGTCCCGATGACGGAAGCGCGCGCTCGCGCGATTGCCGACCGGCATACCGGCATAGGCTGCGACCAGTTGATCGTCATCGGCCCCTCGGAGCGCGCCGATGTTGGGATGCGCATCTTCAACGCCGACGGGTCGGAAGTCGCCGCCTGTGGCAATGCGACGCGCTGCGTGCCGTTATTCGTCGGCCATGGCGTGACCATCGAGACGCAGGCAGGATTGCTCGACGCGCAATTGTCGGGCGACGGGGCGAGTGTCGATATGGGCGCGCCGCGCTTCGACTGGGATGCGATCCCGCTTGCCTATGCGATGGATACGCTTTCCATGCCGGCCAGCTGGGAGGATCTGCCGCCGCCGGCTGCCGTCAATGTCGGCAATCCGCATGTGATCTTCTTCGTCGATAATCTGGACGCGGTGGACAGCGCGCGGCTCGGTGCGCTGATCGAAACCGATCCGCTGTTCCCCGAGCGGGTGAACGTCAATTTTGCGCAGATCATCGATCCGCATCATATCCGGCTGATCGTGTGGGAGCGTGGGGCGGGCCTGACCCGCGCCTGCGGCACCGGCGCCTGCGCCACCGCCGTGGCCGCTGTGCGCCGGGGCCTTGCGCAGGGACCGGTGACGGTCAGCCTGCCGGGCGGCGATCTGGTGATTGACTGGGCGCCGGGCGGAACGATCCACATGACCGGCCCGGCGACCTTCGTCTTTTCCGGCGAGGCCGACTGGGAGAGCTTCTGAACGCCATGGCGGGGCCTGACATCCTGACCTTCGGCTGTCGCCTCAATATCGCCGAGAGCGAGGCGATGCGGCACCTGGCGGCGGATCAGGACGACCTCATCATCGTCAACAGCTGTGCGGTGACCGGCGAGGCGGTACGGCAGGCGCGGCAGGCGATCCGCCGCGCGAGGCGGGAGCGGCCGGACGCACGCATCGTCGTGACGGGGTGCGCCGCGCAAACCGACCCGGCGATGTTCGCGGCGATGCCCGAGGTGGATCGGATAATCGGCAATCGCGAGAAGATGGAGGCGGTATCCTTCCTGCCCGTGATGGCCCTTGAACCGGACCGGAAGGTTCGCGTCGCCGACATCATGGCGGTGCGGGAGCACAGCCCCCACCTCGCTACGGCTTTTGCCGATCATGCCCGCGCCTTTGTCGAGGTGCAGAATGGCTGCGATCATCGCTGCACCTTCTGCATCATTCCTTATGGCCGGGGGAACAGTCGCTCTGTCCCGGCGGGGGCGGTGATCGACCGGGTGAAGGCGCTGGTGGATGAGGGTTATCGCGAAATCGTGCTGACCGGCGTCGATGTGACGAGCTATGGCCCGGATTTGCCGGGCGCGCCGACGCTGGGCGGGCTGGTCGAACGCATTCTGACCCATGTGCCGGGGCTGCCGCGCCTGCGCCTGTCCTCACTCGACAGCGTGGAGATAGATGACAGGTTGTTCGCGCTGGTGACGCAGGAGCCGCGGGTGATGCCGCATCTCCACCTGTCCTTGCAGGCGGGCGACGACATGATCCTGAAACGGATGAAGCGGCGCCACAGTCGCGCGCAGGCGGTGCGCATCGTCGAACGGCTGCTTGATGCCCGACCGGAGATCAGCATCGGCGCCGACATCATTGCGGGCTTCCCGACGGAGACCGATGATATGGCGGACAACAGCCTTGCCCTCGTGCGCGATTGCCATATCGTTCATGGCCATATCTTTCCCTATAGCCCGCGCAGCGGCACGCCCGCTGCGCGCATGCCGCAGGTGGAGCCCGCCGCGATCAAGCGCCGGGCGGCGCGGTTGCGCGAGGCCTGCGCCGATAATCGTGTGCGCTGGCTCGCCTCGCTCGTCGGGACATGGCAAAGTGTGCTGGCCGAGGGCGATGGCGGCCATGGCCATGCCGAAAATTTCGCGCCGGTACGGCTCGCTCACCCCGTTTCGCGGGGGGAAATCGTCCCGGTCCGCATCGCCGGGGTTGAGAAAGGCGCGCTGATCGCGCAAGAGACCGGGTTATGAGCGATTCCGCACCAAAAAGCTGGCGTGAAAGGCTGTTCGGCGGCCTCAAGCGCACATCCGAAAAGCTGGGCGAAAATATTGGCGGCCTGTTCGCCAAGCCCCTCGACGAACAGACGCTGGATGAGATTGAGGAGGCGTTGATCGTCTCCGATCTCGGTCCGGCGATGGCGGTGCGCATTCGCGACCGGCTGGCCGATACGCGGCACAGCAAGATGATCACCGAGGAATATCTGCGCGAGGTGATCGCCGACGAGGTCGAGAAGGTATTGAAGCCGGTGGCGAAACCGCTGGAATATAAGGACGCGCGACCGCAGGTGATTCTTGTCATCGGCGTCAACGGATCGGGCAAGACCACGACCATCGCCAAGCTCGCCAAGCGCTTTCAGGAGCAGGGCAAGAGTGTGATGCTGGCCGCCGGGGATACGTTCCGCGCCGCCGCCATCGGGCAGCTCAAGGTCTGGGCCGATCGTATCGGCGTGCCGATCGTGTCCGGCAAGGAAGGCGGCGATGCGGCGGGCCTTGCCTTTTCGGCGGTGCAGCAGGCGACCGAGCAGGGCATCGACATATTGATCGTCGATACCGCCGGGCGGCTCCAGAACCGGACTGAACTGATGGACGAGCTGGCCAAGATCCGCCGGGTGCTGGGCAGGCTCGATCCGGCCAGCCCGCATGATGTGGTGCTGGTGCTCGATGCGACCACCGGCAATAATGCGCTCAGCCAGATCGAGGTGTTCCGCGATGTCGCGCAGGTCACCGGACTGGTAATGACCAAGCTCGATGGCACTGCGCGCGGCGGCATGCTGGTCGCGGCGGCGGAAAAATATGGTTTGCCCATCCATGCGATCGGCATCGGCGAGGGGGTGGACGATCTGCGCCCGTTCGATGCGACGGACATGGCGAAGGCAATTGCGGGGAGTGCTTATGCCTGAGAACAATGCTCCGGCGGCCGAAGCGGCGCCTGCTTCCGGGCAAAAACCGGCGCATGGCGGCAATCTCAGCCTTGCGCTCGATTTCGGGCCTTTGCTGGTCTTCTTCCTTGCCTATAAATTTTACGGCGTGATTTTCGGCACCGGCGCTTTCATGGTGGCGATCGCGTTGGCGGTGCTGGTGTCCAAGGTGAAGCTGGGTCATGTGTCGCCGATGCTGTGGCTATCGGCGATTTTGGTGATCTTCTTCGGTGGCCTCACCATCTATTTTCATGATGAGCGCTTCATTCAGGCCAAGCCGACGATCATCTACGGCTTTTTCGCCGCTCTGCTGCTGGGCGGGCTGGCGAAGGGCAAGCCCTTGCTCAAATATCTGCTGCAGGCGGCCTATGACGGGCTTTCAGAGGAAGGTTGGCGCAAGTTGTCGCGTAACTGGGCCTTTTTCTTTATCGGCATGGCGATCGCGAATGAAATCATGCGTGCGACGATGAGTTTCGACAGCTGGCTGGCGGTGAAGGTGTGGGGCGTGACGCTGGTTTCCTTTCTGTTCGCCGCCGCCAATGTGCCGATGCTGTTGAAGCATGGATTGCGGCTCGAAAAGGGCGAAACGGTCGATGACGCCGCCGCGCAGGGCGATCCGCCGCAAGGGTGAATGGCCCGATGATTTAGGGCGAAACGGGCCAGGGCAAGGTGCGGAAATCACCCTATGGCTTAGGACGGATCGACATTTAGCCCTGACGGCCTGCAAATGGCGCTTTCGCGCGCTTCCGGTGCTCACGTACCTTGAGTACGCTCCGCTCCGGATTACGCAAAATCACCATTTTCGGCTCGTCATCTTCTGAATGCCGATTGGTCCTAATGCTGTAAAATGAAGTCGCCGCCTGCGATCACGATATGATCAAAACAGGGCCCGGCCAAACCGGTAACGGTGCGTATAGGACGGGTCATATAGGAAAAGCCGGGCGGCTTTCCGGCCCGGCTTCCTGATTGTTCAGTCTTCGTCGCCGATTTCGGCCTTGATCCGGTCGCGCACGGCCTTGATCCGGGCGGCCGCTTCGGAGAAGGTCGCGACATCCGCGCGATTGCCGTTGGCGCGGGCGTCCTTCACCGAATCCTCATAGCCTTCCATATCGGCGTCGAGGGCATCGACCAGAATTTCCACCTCATCCGCGGTGAAGGTGAATGTGAAGCTCTTCATCGCTTCTTTCTCCCGTCAAAATATGGGCATTTTAAGGTCGCCCGAAACCAGTCGGCGACTCGAAAAATGCTATCGAATTGAAAGCTGAACCGCGATCAGGATTCAGTCAAAGCCGGACAGGGGCTCTGTCCGTAAAGGAAAAGGCCGCCCCGGCCGGGAGCGGCCTTTCCTCATGCTATCGGGTGATAGTCCGATCGATCAGGCGGCCTGATCGGCGCGGCTGGCGCCTTCGCCGTCCAGATTCTGAGCGACGAAATCCCAGTCGATCGCGTTCTTCAGGATCGCGTCGGCATAGTTGGGGCGCGCATTGCGATAATCGATATAATAGGCATGTTCCCACACATCGAGGATCAGCAGCGGCGTCGCGCCATGGGCGACGGGGCAATCGGCATCATGATAGGAGGTGACGACCAGCTTGCCGCCTTCCAGGTTCAGCGCGGCCCAGCCGCTGCCGAAATGACCGACGGCTGCGGCCTTCAACTGCTCGATCAGCGCATCGACCGAGCCGAAATCGGCGTCGATCATGTCCTTGAGCTTGCCGGTGGGTTCTTTCTTCACGGGCGACAGGCACAGCCAGTAGAAGCTGTGGTTCCAGATCTGACCGACCTGATTGAACAGGCCGCCCTTGGCGGTTTTGACGAGTTCGACGAGCGACTTGCCCTGAAGCGCAGCGTCGGCCGCGACCAGTTCGTTCGCCTTCACCACATAGGCATTGTGGTGCTTGCCATGGTGATAATCAAAGGTCTCGGCGCTGATGAGGTCGCCAAAGGCGTCCTTCGCATAGGGAAGAGCGGGGAGTGTGAAAGCCATAAGTCCATCCTCTTGCTTGAATAGGGGCACAGTCGACCAATGCGTGGCAACCGGAAGGGTCCTCCGCATTTAGCAAGCGGACATGACCATGCAACAGGCAATTGTAGAAAATGCGGGAGGGGGGCGGTGTCGGCCATCCCTATCGCGCGGTGCCGAGCAACCCATGCTTGCGCAGGCAGTGGCGGAACTGGTCGTAGCTCAGGTTCAGCGCCTTTGCTGCCGCGCGTTGGTTGTGGCGATGCTGCTCCAGTGCCCGCTCGACCAATGTGCGTTCAAAGGTAGCGACTGCCGCGCGCAAATCGCCGGTTTCGGGGAGGGGTGGGGGCAGGGCGGCGGGCGTTGAAGGATCGGAGGAGGGGGGAGCGTCCGATGGTGCGGTGGCTCCTTCCCCTTTAACCGGCGCCCAGGGCGATTCGAACGGGTCGAGCGTGATTGTGCCGATCGGGCGGGTCTCGTCGGTCCAGCGATAGACGGCGCGTTCCACTACATTGCGCAGTTCGCGTACATTGCCGGGCCAGCTATAGGCCTCCAGCGCCGCCATCACTTCGGCGGAGAAGCCGGGCCAGCCGATCCAGCCGATTTCCGAGGCCATGCGTCGCCCGAAATATTCGGCCAGTACCGCTATATCTTCTTCCCGCGCCCGCAGCGGCGGCAAGGTGATGACTTCGAACGACAGCCGGTCGAGCAGATCGGCACGAAACCGGTTTTCGGCGGCGGCGCGAGGAAGATTCTCATTGGTGGCCGCGACGATGCGTACATTGACGGAAAGCGGACGCGATGCGCCGATGCGCGTCACTTCGCCATATTCGATCACGCGCAGCAATCTTTCCTGTGCAGCCATGGACAGGGTGCCGAGTTCATCAAGAAAGAGCGTGCCGCCGTCCGCTTCCTCGAACCGCCCGGCGCGCGCTCGCGTCGCGCCGGTGAAGGCCCCTGCCTCATGGCCGAACAGTTCCGTCTCGATCAGCGTTTCGGGCAGTGCGGCACAGTTCATCACGACGAGCGGCTTGTCCCAGCGGGTGGAAAGATGGTGCAGGCGCTGGGCGATCAGTTCCTTGCCGGTGCCGCGTTCGCCGATCACCAGCACCGGCCGGTCGAGAGTGGCGGCGCGTCCGGCCAGTTCGATCGCGTCGAGAAAGGGGCTGGATTGGCCGATAATGCTCTGTCTGTCCATGGCGCTAATATTTAGCAAAAAATGCCATTTATTGGCAAATAATATGTTGAAGATGACTGGCCTGATTTTGAGAAAATGGCGAAAACAAGCTGTTTTTCAAAATTGGCACGCCTCCTGCAATTCATTGGGCATGGGCCGACGCACAGGGCGCCGCGCCGACGAGTTTGAAATTTCAGGGGAAGACATCATGACCAGCCATTCGATTTTCGCTTCGAGCACCTTGACCAACCTGACCGCAGGGTTTCTGGCCGTTGCGGCCACTTTCGCCACCGTTTCCACGGTTCGCGCCGAAACCGGCACCGCCGATTTCCGCACGCAGGTGGAACATAGCATCGACCAGACGCTGCGCCTGCCGCAGGGCAAGGATGATTTCCGCAAGGGCATTGCAACCGTCGCCGTGACCGTCGGTGCCGACGGCAAGGTCGTGGCGGCCGATCTCGTCCGGTCGAGTGGTATCAGCATATTCGACCGCGAAGCACTGCGTACCGCGCATGTTGCCTCCTATCCGGCGACCGGAAAGACCCGCACCATTGCCATGGTGCTTGGTTTCAACCGGACCGTGACCCCGGAAATGCAGGGCGAGGCCGGTCGCGCCGTTCTCGCCTGGCGGGATGAAAATCGCGTGATGCTTGCAAACAGGATCGCCGCTCAGCAGCCCGACATCTGAGCGTCGTGACCGGGGCGAAGTGTATAAGCGTCCCTTGCGCTTCGCCCCGGCAAACGAGATGATAGGACGAATGAAGGAGTAACACGGACATGGGCATTTTTTCCCGTACCCGCGACATCATCGCCGCCAATGTGACCGACATGCTCGATCGCGCGGAAGATCCGGCGAAGATGATCCGCATGATTATCCTCGAAATGGAGGAAACTCTGGTGGAGGTGCGGGCCTCGGCCGCGCGGACCATCGCCGACCAGAAAGAAATGCGCCGCACCATCGGCAAGCTGGAAGCCGCGCAGGTAGGCTGGACCGAAAAGGCCGCGCTGGCCCTGTCCAAGGACCGGGAAGACCTCGCCAAGGCCGCGCTGGTCGAAAAGCAGAAGGCTGCCGACATGGCCGCGCAGCTGGAAGGCGAGATCGCCGAACTGGATGATGCGCTGCTGGCCGCCGAAGAGGATATCGCCAAGCTGCAGGCGAAGTTGCAGGAGGCCCGTACCCGCCAGAACAGTCTGGTGAAGCGTATGGAGGGTGCGCAAAATCGCATCCGCCTGCGCGAAATGTATGCGGGCGAACGTACCCGCGAGGCCTTTGCCCGCTTCGAAATGCTCGAACGTCGCGTCGATCTGGCCGAGGGACATGCCGAATCGATGGCGATGGGCACGCGGTCCAAAAGCCTGGAGGAAGAGATCGCCGAACTGCATATGGGGGACAAGGTCGAGGCCGAGCTCGCCGCGCTGAAGGCGAAGGCCGCCGGTTCCGTTCCGTCCTCCGCTTCCATCGCCACGCCGAAGGGCGATGACGACAAGGCGGAAGGATAAGCCGTGGAAGACATATTGGTCCCGGTCATGGCCATCGGCATCCTGTTTCTCGGGCTGCCCTGGCTGATCATGCATTATATCACCAAGTGGAAGACGGCTTCCGGCCTGACCAGCGAGGACGAGATATTGCTCGACAGCCTCAATGACACGGCCCGGCGGCTGGAAGAGCGCCTGATGACCATCGAGCGCATCATCGCCGCCGACCATCCCGAATTTTCGCCCCGCCGGGGATCGGCCGACGCCGGCCCCGACATCGATCCCGCCAGCTATCGTAGGAGCAACTGACATGAGCGCGAGCCGCACCAAATATTATCTCGACAAGCAGAATGCCAAGTGGATGGGCGTCTGCTCCGGTCTTGCCGATTATACCGGCATCGACGTGACCTGGGTTCGGGTCGGCGCGATCGTGCTGACCATCATGGGCGGGTTTCCGTGGACGCTGGTCGCTTATTTCATCGCCGCCTGGCTGGCCGAGCCGAAGCCGCGCGGCCTGTATGACAATGCCGAGGATGCGAAATTCTGGCAGGGGGTTCGCGCCAATCCGGGGCGCAGCGCCCGCGAGGTCCGTTCCCGTTTTCGCGACATTGATCGCCGTTTGTCGGACATAGAGGTGCATTACACCAGTTCGAACACGCGGCTGGCGCGGGAAATCGACTCGCTGCGCTGAGTGAGTCGTCGCCGGGCGATCGCGCCCGGCATTGATGGGGCAGGATATAAGATGTCGGGAGACAGGGGATGAACCCGTTCGAAATGGTGGTGATGATCGTTGCGCTGGTGGTGCTGGGGCGCATCGACGGCCAGATATGGCCGATCGCCCGCCACCGCTTCCTCTGAAGCCGAGGTGCAGAATTTGCGCGATGAGGTCAGGGGCCTGAAGGAACGGGTGGCGGTGCTGGAGCGGCTGGCGACCGACAGCACGGTCGCGCTCGAACGCGAATTCGAGAAGCTGCGGGATCAGGGCTGAGGCCTCGTCTCACGTTTACTGGGAGAGGATATCCCCCCATCCTCTCCCCATTGTATTTCCGCTTTGCCGCGATGGAGGCGCGCGCGGATCCGGGATGCGGCTTTTACGAAAAACCGGTTCCCACCTTTCCGCCCAATGTTCTATAGCCCCGCGCATGACCGATCGATCGCTTTCCGACATTTACGAGGAATATGAATTTCTCGACGCCGATGACCGCTATCGCCTGCTGATCGATCTCGGCAAGGCGCTGGAGCCGATGCCGGATGCGCTGAAGACCGATGCGACGCTGGTGCGGGGATGCTCGGCTGCGGTCTGGGTCTATCCCACGGTGCTGGATGACGGGCGGCTGCATTTTCTGGCGGACAGTAATGCGGCGATCACCAAGGGGATCATCGCGCTGGTGCTGCATGCGGTGCAGGATCGTGGCCCGGCGGAAATCGGCGCAATCGATATTGAGGGCGCGCTGGCGCCGTTCGACCTCAAAAACCAGCTTTCCTCAAACCGGACGCAGGGCGTTCCCAACATGATCGCGCTGATCCGCGAGACGGCGAAACGTTACGCCTGACCCGGCCTGACGATCGGGGGGTGAAGTGGGGCGGTTCCCTTCCCATATGGGGCCGATGGTAAAACTCTCTCTCCTCGATCTCGTGCCCGTCCTTCAGGGCGGCACCATAGGTGAAGCGCTGGCGCGCGCCGCCGATCTTGCCGCCCATGCCGAACATCTGGGCTATTATCGCTACTGGACGGCGGAACATCATGGGATGCCCGGCATCGCGTCGGCGGCGACATCGGTGGTGCTTGCCCATGTCGGCGCAGCGACGCACCGCATCCGCATCGGCGCGGGCGGCATCATGCTGCCCAATCATGCGCCGCTGGCGATCGCCGAGCAGTTCGGCACGCTGGACGCTCTGTTCCCCGGACGGGTCGATCTGGGGCTCGGCCGGGCGCCGGGATCGGATCAGCAGGTGGCGCGGGCGCTGCGGCGGACACTGGCGGGCGGGGCAGAGCAGTTCCCGCAGGATATCATGGAATTACAGGCCTATTTCGCCGGGGATGAGCGGGCCGGGTTTATCGCCACGCCGGGCGCGGGCGCCGATGTGCCGATCTGGATATTGGGATCGAGCCTCTACGGGGCGCAACTCGCCGCCGCTTTGGGCCTGCCTTATGCCTTCGCATCCCATTTCGCACCCGATGCGCTGGACGAGGCACTGCATATCTACCGTCGCGATTTTCGCCCATCGGCGCAGCTTCGCGAACCCTATACGATGGCCGGGTTCAACATCTTCGCGGCCGACAGCCATGAAGAGGCGCAAACCATCGCCACGTCGATGATGCAATCGGTGATCGCGCTGCGGACCGGACGGCCCGGCCGCCTGCCGCCGCCGGTCCCCGGCTATCGCGACAGCCTGCCGCCGCAGGGGCTGGCGATTCTTGCGGGCCATCTGAGCGCATCCAGCATCGGCACGAAGGAGGATGTGGTGCGCGATCTCGGCGCATTCGTTCGGCGTACACGGGTGGACGAGGTGATCGTCAGTGCGATGATTCACGATCAGGCCGCGCGCAAACGCTCCTTCGCCATTGCGATGGAGGCGGCGCGGGAGGTTGCGGCCGCCGCCTGACGAACGGGAGTTCCATCCGCCGGGCAGGGCGCGAGCGGGTCAGTCGGTGGCGATTCCCTGCGTGGCGAACCATGCCCGCACCGGTTCCAGATGGTGGGCATAGGCGTGCCATTTGCCGACCGACCGCGCATTGAGCGGGTTGCGCACCTGTTGCGCGCTGGGGGTCGCCACGGCGGAGGTGGTCTCATAGAATTTGAGGCAGTTTTCGTCCCAGCTCAGGCCGCAATGATCGAGCAGGCGCCGTGTCTCGCCCTCCTGATCGGCGATCAGCGCCTCATAGCCTAGCTCCAGCACCCGACCGGGGAAGCGTTCCCGCCAGAAGGCCATGGTGCGGTCGAACAACGCATAATAGCCGGCCGTATCCATCAGGTCATAGGACCAGCCATAATAGCTGGAGCCCGTGGCGAACAGATTCTTGTAATTGCTCCACACCGTATCCATCGGGTTGCGTCGCAGGCAGACGATTTTGGCATGGGGCAAAGCGCGGGCGATATAGCCGATATAGAGGAAGTTGAGCGGTAGCTTGTCGGTGAAGATACCGCTTTCCGCGCCGCTATGCTGGCGGGCGCGGGCCAGATAATCCTGCCCCACCATTTGCGGCGAGTGGCGGGCTGCCGCTGCGATCGTTTCGGTGTCGAGAATCAGGCGCGACCGGGTGCCCGCGATCCGCTTGATCGCGAGCGGCATCGCCTGCAGTTCGCCCGCCGATTGCACGTCGCGATGGGCGGAAAGGATGGAATCGACCAAAGTCGTGCCGGTGCGGGGCATGCCGACGATGAAAATCGGTCCGTCTGTGATCATGCTCGGGCCGCTGAAGCGGGCCGGGTCCGAAAAGCACTCGATGACCGCCGCTACATTGGCCCGGTCGGCGGTGAGATCGAAACCGCGCCGTTTCTTATGGTGCGCATTGGCGGTGGAAAGGTGGGCGAAGCTTTTTTCATAATCGCCCAGATCCTCATATTCCTTGGCCGCAGCATAATGAATGCGCAGCGCCTCCACCGGGTCATCGCTGGCTTTCAACGCCTGTTCGAGCCGGGTAACATGATTGGCCTCGGGCGTTTGGCGGCGCAGGCCGGACAGGCCCAGATGCGCGCGTCCGAACCCAGGATCGAGCGCGACTATGGCCTCATATTGGGTTTCGGCTTCCTGCGTCTTGCCGAAAAAGCCCAGGCTGCTGGCAAGGTTGAAACGGAAGCTGACGGATCCGGGGGCGAGGGCCACCGCGCGCTCGAACAGGGGCAGGGCCGCCTCATGATCGCTCAGCCGGGCATAGACGCACCCGATGGTATCGAGGGTCAGTGCGTCGCTGTTCTCGCTCAGCGACCGGGCGGCATCGGCGGCGGTCCGCGCGGCCCGCTCGCGCCGGACCAGAGTCAGCAATCGCGCCATCTGCGCATGATATTCGGCCTTGCCGGGGTCGGCGGCGATGGCATCTTCCAGCGCCTGTATCGCAACCTGAACGCGGCCCGCCTCGGCCAACGTCATCGCGATCAGGAATTTCGCTTCGGCATTGTCGGGTGCGCGTTTCGCCGCTTCGCCCGCCGCCACGGCGCTGCGCTGGAGATCGCCCTGTGAAAGCGCCTGCCGCGCTTCGCGGATTAATGTGGTGATGCTCATGCCTGCACGCTGAACCCGATGATGCGCTCGACCATCCAGAAGCAACCGATAATGCCGACGCCGTACATGGCGGCGGCCCGGACGGGCGTTGCGAGGGAGACGGACCGCAGCATCGCCATCAACAGGGTGATGCCGCCGACGAAAATGATCTGTCCGGTTTCGACGCCGAGGTTGAAGAAGATCAGGGCGGGTACACGCTCAGCCGACTGGACCCCCAGTTCGCCCAGGGCGCTGGCAAAGCCCAGCCCATGCAGCAGGCCGAATGCGACCACGATCGCCATCTGCCGGTGAAAGGCGCGGTCGTCTTCCTCTTTCAGCGTCAGCGCCTCCCGCGCCATGAAGGCGATCGACAGGGCGATGATCGCTTCGACCGGCGGGACCGGAATATGGACCAGTTCGAAGAAGGCGAGGGCCAGCGAAACCGAGTGGCCGATGGTGAAGGCGGTAATCAGGCCGAGCAGCTTGCGGCCGCCCGCGATCATGCACAGGCACAGCACGAAAGCGAGGTGATCCCAGCCCATCCAGATATGCAACACGCCCTGAACCAGATAGTCATAGCCGATCTCCGCCAGCGGCCGGGCACCGGAAAAGGCGTTGCCGACCGGAATGGTGACGCCCTCTTCTCCGCCGGTGAGGGAGCGGCTGTTCTGCACGCCCATCACATTGGAAATGAAGCTGGCGCCGTCGACCTGCCAGGGGGTCTGGATCTGATCCGTCGTGCGCAGCATATGGTCGCACCGGAAGCTGTAGGCATATTGGACGCGGGTGCCGATCAGGTGTCGCGCTGTCGATGTCTGGGTACAGCCGTCGGGCCAGACCGGGGCCTGCCCGTTGTCGGACGTATAGGGAATGGAGGCGGTGAACTCGAAGCTGGTCGCTTCCTGACCGTTGACGAGTGTGAATTCGGCGGCGCGGAATATGTCGGCGCGCGCGGGTGCCGAAAACAGCCCGACGGCGAAAAGGAGGAGGGCCAGCGCCGCGCCGATCCGGAACAGGCCGGAACGCGCCATGACCGGAATTTCCTTCATGCCGGTGATTTCAGAGCCGACGGTAAAGTGCGTCCGTTCCAAAATCGCCTCAATCCGCGACTTCGACATCGACATCATATTTTTCCTTCAGCTTCGCTATCTCCTTGTCCAGCGCCGCCTGGGTGCCGGCGAGAATATAATCCTGTTTTACCTGCATGCGGGCATCCGCATAGGGAATTCTGATCGGCGCGCTGACACCGGTCTTGCGTATGAAATGCCATCCCCGCGCGCTGCGGATCGGGCCGAGCCACTGGCCGGTCTGGCTGTCCTCCAGTTCCTTCAGAAATTGCTGGCCGAACATGCCGCGGATCATGCTGTGCCCATAGTTGGGAAATTCCCGGCCCAGCCAGAAATCATCGCCGCCGATGCTTTCGCCCCGGTTCAGCTGCGCCAGCAGCGCCGGACCGTTTTCCGGGTGGCTGGCGAAAAAGACCTGACTGAAGCTGATACCGGGTTCGGTCTGATAAATATCCGCATGGGATGCGTAATAATCGACAAGCTGCTGTTCGGTCGGTTCGGCGGGGTCCCCCACAACCAGATAGCGCATCCGGTCGATCATCCGTTCACGCGCCGCCGGGTCGGTGAGGTACATGCTGCGGTCTACCGCCTCGCGGAACATCAATTCGTCGGCGATGAAATCGTCGCGAAGCCGCTCGCGGTCCCTGGCTTCGGCCTTGCGGCCGGACACCGCCTCAAATTCCTCGACAAGCTGCTTTTCCGTCTCGGCCGTATAGCGGATCGGGTTGCTGCGCTGCTGTTTGGAGAAATAATAGCCGGCGAAGATCAACGCCCCGGCCATCAGGAACGGAATCAGCGGTTCGCGTTTTGCGATCGCGACGATCCTGTTGCCGGAGATGGCCTGCCACAGCCGCGCAAGGCGGCCATCCGCCCGCCCTTCGGGTGATGGAGCCTTTTCTGCCGCCTTTGATGGCGATGGTGCGCTGCAAAATCCAGCATCTGTCTGCATTGGAATCGCCTCTTTCCCAACCGCGTTCTTGTCTCGGATTAAACGGATTTTCGCGCATTGCTCCCGTTCCGATAGGGCATAGTAGCTGTTTTGCGGCCGCTCAGCCTACGTCAAATGACGCATATCGGACGACGGGACGTTTTCCTTAGCTTTAACAGCGAAAATCGGGGGGCTTCTGGCTGTCTCCGCTGCTCGTAAAATGGAGGTTTTGATGGTTGTTGTCCGTTCGCGACTGCTGGCTTTTGCCTGCATGGCCAGTGCGCTCGCGCTCGGCGCCTGCTCCGGCGAGAAATCCGCCGATGCGGGTGCGGCTGGTGATGCCGTTTCCGTCGGCGTGCTGCAATCGCTGACCGGCACGATGGCGATCAGCGAGATCACCGTGAAAAATGCCGAGATGCTGGCGATTGACGAGATCAACGCTGCGGGCGGCGTACTCGGCAAGAAAATCACCGCGCTGGTCGAGGATGGCGCCTCCGATCCGTCGACCTTCGCCCAGAAAGCATCGAAACTGATCGAGGATAATGGCGTGGCCACCGTGTTCGGCGGCTGGACGTCGGCCAGCCGCAAGGCGATGCTGCCGGTGTTCGAACGGACCGGCAACCTGCTCTGGTATCCGGTGCAGTTCGAGGGCAATGAATGCTCGCCCAACATCATGTATTCCGGCGCTCAGCCCAACCAGCAAGCGCTGCCCGCGCTCAAATGGGCGGTCGAGCAGGGGCATAAAAGCTATTTCCTGATCGGTTCGGATTATGTCTATCCGCGCACCGCGAACCTGATCCTCAAAAAACATATTGAGAAGGGTGGAATGAAGGTGCTGGGCGAGGCCTATGTCCCGCTGGGCGGCACCGATTTCTCGGGCGTGATCGCGAAGATTCAGCAGGCCAGACCGGACATCATCATCAATACGTTGAACGGGGACAGCAATGTCGCCTTCTTCAAGCAGATGCAGGCGGCAGGCATGTCGCCCGCGAAAATGCCGGTCATGTCCTTCTCCATCGGCGAGCAGGAGGCCAAGGCGATGGGCACCGCGCTGGTCGAGGGCAGCTTTGCGAGCTGGAACTATTTTCAGAGCCTGAAGCTGGCCGATAATGACAAGTTCATCGCCGCCTATCGCGCCAAATATGGTGCGGATGCGGCGATCACCGATCCGATGGTGCATGGCTATCTCGACGTTTACGCCTGGAAGGCGGCGGTCGAAAAGGCGAAGAGTTTCGATCCGGCGGCGGTCCGCAAAGCGGCGGTGACGCTCGGTTCCTTCGATACGCCGATGGGGCCGGTTGCCTTCGCGGCCAACCAGAGTCTGGTGCAGAAGGCTTATATCGGCAAGCTGAAGGCCGATGGTCAGTTTGAGATCATCGCGGATTCGGGCGCGGATATTCAGCCCGAACCCTATGATCCGCTCGCCTTCCCCGGCAAGAGCTGCAAGCTGTAAGGTGCGCGGCGGTCGAGATGACAGGTTCTGACCATGGATAGCGCGGCGCTTCTCCTCCCGCAGTTGTTCAACGGCCTTTCGGTGGCTTCGCTCTATCTGCTGGCGGCCGTGGGGCTGGCGCTCAGCTTCGGCCTGATGCGGGTCATCAACATGGCGCATGGCGAGATGCTGATGCTGGGCGGCTATCTCGCCTGGCTGACGCTGATGGTCGTGCCCGGCGGCTTCGGCATTATCGCCGCCCTGCCGGTCGCCTTTCTGGGGACGGCGGCGATCGGCGCGCTGGTCCATATGGGCCTGATCCGTCGTCTTGCCGATCGGCCGCTCGACACGCTGCTGGCCACATGGGGCCTCAGCCTGATCCTGCAACAGGCGGCGCGCGATCTGTTCGGTCCGATCGGGGTGGAGGTGCGCGCACCCGACTGGCTGTCGGGCAGCTTCACCCTGGCGGGCGTCGTCATTCCCTCGGCGCGCTTGCTCATCATCGTCATGACCATCCTCGTCCTCGGCGGTATTGCAGCGTTGCTCGACCGCACGCGGGTGGGGCTCGACATCCGCGCGGTCAATCAGGACCGGATGATGGCGAGCGCGACCGGCATCAATGTGCGGGCGGTGGAGCTGATCGTCTTTTGCGTCGGCTCCGGTGTCGCCGGGGTGGCGGGCGTCTTGCTGGCGCTGCTCGGGCCGGTCACGCCCAATGCCGGGCAGGTCTATATTGTTCCCGCTTTCCTCGTCGTCGTGATGGGCGGTCTGGGCAGCCTGACCGGAACCAGCGTTGCGGCGCTGATCCTTGGTCTGTTCACCGCGCTGGCGCAGATTTTCGTCGATGTCTCGATCGCGCAGATGCTGATGCTGGTGCTCGTCATCCTGTTCCTGCAGGTCCGCCCGCAGGGCGTGGTAGCGGTGAGGAGCCGCGCGCTCGATGTCTGAGGCCGTTCTGTCCGAAGCTCTGCCGCAGGCGACCGCACCACGCGATGCGATGGCCGTCGCGCAGAAGATAGTGCCCTGGGCGTTGCTCGGCCTCGCCATTGTCGCGCCCTGGTTGCTTTCCACCTATGATCTCAACCTGCTGGCCCGCTTCATGGCGATGGCGATCCTCGCCCTCGGGCTTGTGCTGATCTGGGGGCATGGCGGCATATTGAGCCTTGGCCATGGCGTGTTCTTCGGCCTTGGCGGCTATGCGCTGGCGATGCACATGAAGCTGGTCGATCTGCCGCAGGGCGAGATACCCGATTTCATGCTGTGGAGCGGACGCGAGGCGCTGCCCTGGTGGTGGGAACCGTTCGCCAGCCCGTGGTTCGCGGTCGCGGCGTTGTTGATCGTGCCCGCCTTGCTGGCCGGCCTGTTCTGCTGGGCGGTGTTCCACCGGCGTGTCGGCGGCACCTATTTCGCGCTTATCAGTCAGGCGCTGGCGCTGGCCTTCGCGACCTTGCTCATCAGCCGTCAGGATGTGACCGGCGGCTTTAACGGCCTTACCCAGTTTTCCAGCCTGTTCGGGTTCGGCCTGACCCGGCCCTCGGTAGTGTTCGGGCTTTACTGGATCACGCTGGCGCTATTGTGCCTTGCCTTTCTCGGGTTGAAGCTGTTGCTCGGCTCGCGCTTCGGCGTGCTGTTGCGCGCGACGCGCGATGGAGAGAATCGCATGCGCTTTCTCGGTTACAGCCCCACCCCGATCAAGGTTGCCGCCTTCACCCTGTCGGCGCTCCTCGCGGCGCTGGCGGGTGCATTGTTCACACTGCATGCCGGGGTGATTTCGCCCGCAATGGTCGGCGTGGTGCCATCGATCGAGATGGTGATCTGGGTTGCGGTCGGCGGGCGTTACAGTCTCGCCGGGGCGATTGTCGGCGCGCTGCTCATCAACATTGCCCGTGACAGGGTGTCGAGCGCCTTTCCCGAATTGTGGCTCTATCTGATGGGTCTGCTCTTCATCGTTGTTGTTACCCTGATGCCGCGCGGGCTGGCCGGGGCGACCACGGCTCTGATCGAAAAGGTTCGCGGGCGATGAAAATGGACGATAGCACGCGGGATCTGCTGCTCGCCGTTGATGGGGTCACGATCGATTATGGCGGGTTCAAGGCGCTCGACGGGTTCAGCATGACCCTGCAAAAGGGGGAGACGCGCGTCGTCATCGGTCCCAATGGCGCGGGCAAGTCGACGCTATGTGATACCATTATTGGCCGGGTCCGCCCGAGCGCGGGGCGGGTGGTGTTCCGTGGTGAGGACATCAGCCAGCTTCCCGAACAGGCGATTGTCGGGCGCGGTATCTGCCGCAAATTTCAGGCACCCGGCATTCTGTCCGGCCTGACGGTGGAGGATAATGTCGCGCTCGCCGCGCGCCGGGACCGGCGCTGGTGGCGCAATCTTGGTTTCGGCATTCCCGCCGCCGAGCGAGAAACCGTGGACCGGATATTGGAGATGGTGGGCCTTGCCGATTGCCGTCACCGCGAGGCCGGGCCGCTCGCCCATGGGCAGAAGCAATGGCTGGAGATCGGCATGGTGATCGCGACCGGCGCGGAACTGATCCTGCTCGACGAGCCGACGGCGGGCATGGGACCGGCCGAGACGCGGCGCACTGCCGAGTTGATCCACAGTCTCGGCGATAGCCGCACGGTGCTGGTGATCGATCATGATATGAGCTTCGTCGAACAGTTGAACGCCACGGTGACGGTGATGCATCAGGGCAAGTTTCTTGCGCAGGGCGATGTCGCCTCCATTCGTCAGAATGCCGAAGTCGCGGCGGTCTATCTGGGGCATGCGGCATGAGCGGCGATCTGCTCAGCCTTGACGGCGTGTCGAGCGGCTATGGCCAGAGCCGCATATTGTGGGACGTGGATTTCGCTCTGCCCCGGGGCAAGGCGACCGCGCTTATCGGCCGCAATGGCGTAGGCAAGACGACGCTGCTCAGCACGATCATGGGCCTGCGTCCGGCGTTGACAGGGCGGATATTGTTTGACGGGAAGGACATCACCCGCCTGTCGACGCATCAGCGCGCCCGCGCCGGCATCGCCATCGTACCGCAGGGACGACATGTTTTCCCGTTCCTGACGGTCGAGGAGAATCTCCTCTCCGGCCTTGCCGCCCGGCGTGATGGCAAGAAGGCGATCCCCGATTTCATCTTTGACCTGTTTCCCAAGCTGGCGCAGATACGCCATCGCAAGGGCGGCCTGCTTTCCGGTGGCGAGCAACAGCAGCTTGCCATCGGCCGGGCGCTTGCGGGCGATCCGCGCCTGTTGTTGCTGGATGAACCGACCGAGGGGATTCAGCCTAATGTCGTTGCTCAGATTGAGGCGGCGCTGCGCCATGTCCGCACCGAAATGGGCATGACCATCCTTGTCGTCGAACAATATCTGGACTTTGCCTGGCGTCTTGCCGATCTTTATTCGGCGATGCAGGGCGGACGCATCGTGCGGCAGGGGGATACCAGCAGCGAAACTGCGGATGCCGTCGCCCATCTTGTCCATATCTGACAGTCGCCGGGTGCCCTCCATTTCCGACATCCGGCGTTCCTGAAAACCGGCACCGGCACCGGGCGGGCGTTCCACCCAAGCCGATGCCGGTCCGTATATTCAGGCCGTAAGCATATCTGTCGTGATCGGCAGCGAGCGGACACGCTTGCCGGTCGCGGCGAAGATCGCATTGACGAGCGCCGGGATCACCGGGGGCAGGGCCGGTTCGCCAAGACCGGTGGGGTCATTGTCCGACAGGACGAAGGCGGTTTCGATCGCCGGGCGGGCATCGATGCGCTGCAACGGGAAGTCGTGAAAATTGCTTTGCACCACCGCGCCGTCGACCAGTTCGATTTTCTGCCCGGCTAGCGCCTGCCCCAGACCGTCGATGACCGATCCTTCCACCTGATTGACCGCATTGATCGGGTTGATCACATGGCGGCCGACATCGCCCGCGACCCAGACCTTGTCGACCTTGACGATGCCGTCGGTAACGCTGATGTCCACCACTTCGGCGAAATAGCCCATATGGCTGAAGTAAAAGCCGAAGCCCCGTCCCTTGGGCGCGCCGGCTTTGCCCCAGCCCGCCATGGCACAGACTTTGTCGATCACCGCATGGGCGCGACCGGTGTCGAAGGGCGGGTTGCGTCCCTCACCGGGGAGTTTCCGCGCTTCGCCCAATATGGTCCGCATCAGGTCCGGCAGGTCGGTTTTGGCAGCCGCCGCAACCTCGTCGAGGAAAGACTGGAAGGTAAAGGCCATTGCGTTGGATGTCGGCGCGCGCAGCCAGCCGGTCGGCATCGTCGTTTCGAGCAGCGACATGCCGTAATCGACATGATCGATAAGGCGGGCAGGCGGTTCCTGCGGACTCATCTCCGCCGCGCGGATCGGTCGGCCGTCCGTGCCGAAGGAGACGAAATGATCGCGCAGGGCGATCAGCCTGCCCTTGTCGTCCAGCCCGGCGGTCAGCTTGTGCCAACCGGCAGGGCGGTAGAAATCATGCCTGATGTCGTCGGTGCGGTTGTAGATCATCTTGACCGGACGACCGGGCAGCGCCTTCGCGATCTGCGCGACCTGCACCATATAATCGTTGAGCAGCCTGCGGCCAAAGCCGCCGCCAATCCGGGTCATGTGGATGAGGATCGCTTCCCGCGGCAGGCCGAGCGCCTCGGCAATCTCGTCGCGGCCGCCTTCGGGGCGCTGCGTCGGCGCCCACAGCTCGATCTTTCCATCGGTGTAGAGCGCGGTGCAGTTCATCGGTTCCAGCGTGCCATGGGCGAGGAACGGATAGCCATAGGTGGCGCTGATGGTCTTCGCCGCGCCTTTCAGCGCCGCGTCCACATCGCCCGACTGGAACAGCGATTGCTGGGGGGGCTGTTCCAGCGTCATCGCCGCGGCCTTTTCATAGCCTTCGGTGCTCTGAAGCCCCTGGGCGGGCGGATTCCACTCGGCAGCGAGCGCTTCCCGCGCCTGATTGGCGGTCCACCAGCTATTGGCGACAATGGCGACCGCGTCCGCCGGGCCCTTGGGGTCATAGCCGCTGTTCAGGGGCACTGTCGCGATGACGCCGGCCATGCTCTTTTCCAGTCCCTGCGCATGGGATTTGAGCGTGCCGCCGAACATCGGACAGATTTCGATCGCGGCATAGACCATGCCCGGCATGGTCGTGTCGATGCCGAAAAGCGGCTTGCCGGAAACGATGGCCGGGGTATCCACGCCCATTTTGGAATGACCGATGATCGTGAACGCCGTATCGGGTTTCAGCGCGACCTTCTCGGGATCCGGCGCGGGTAGCGTCGCGGCGGTCGGGGCAAGCTCGGCATAGGGGATGCTGCGGCCGCTGGCCTTGTGGAAGACCTTGCCGGAACCGGTGGTGAGGGTGGAAGCCTCGACACCCCATTGGTGCGCGGCTGCTTCCACCAGCATTGCGCGGGCGGCGGCGCCGACCCTGCGCAGCGGCAACCAGTTGGTCGGGGTAGAGCGGCTGCCGCCCGCGACCTGGGGGCCATAGATTTTCTGGTCGGCAATGGTCTGCTCTATGCGCACCTGGGCCCAGTCCACGTCCAGTTCCTCGGCGATCAGCATCGGCAACATGGTGCGCACGCCCTGACCGATTTCGGGGTTCTTTGCGCCGATGGTCACGATATTGTCCGGGGCGATGCGGATGAAAGCGTTCAGCACGGCCGGGGCACCACCCGCCGCGCGGGCCAGCGGAACCGACAGATCCAGCGCGAGCGTGCCGCCCGCCAGCAGCGTTGCCTTCAGGAAGAAGCGGCGATCGAGCTCAGCCTGCATGGCGGACCTCCTTCGCATCGATACCCGCAGCCTGACGAATGGCGGAGCGGATGCGGGTATAGGTGGCGCAGCGGCAGATATTGCCGCTCATCGCCGATTCTATTTCTTCATCGCTGGGTTGCGGATTTTCGCTGAGGAGGGCCGTGGCCGACATGATCTGGCCTGCCTGGCAATAGCCGCATTGCGGCACGTCCAGCGCCACCCAGCTTTCGCTGATCGCCTTGCCCTGCGGGGTGGAGGCGACATGTTCGATCGTCGTGATTGTCTTGCCCACCGCCTCGGCGATGGGCAGCTGACAGGATCGCATCGCCATGCCGTCGACATGCACGGTGCATGCGCCGCACAGACCCGCGCCACAGCCAAATTTCGTGCCGGGCATGTCGAGATCCTCGCGCAATACCCAAAGCAGGGGTTTGTCCTCGGTGGCGCTCACCCGTCTGGGCTGGCCGTTTATCATGAGATCATAAGCCATTAACGAGGTTCCCCTTTCGCGCCTGGATCCCTTCCCCGGTTCGCGGGACCAGCAGAGCCGATATTAGACAATGTCTGCCGATGTCCGTCAATCGGCCATAATGGCTGCATTCTGGCATTTTCTGCGGTTCGCGCCACTACGTTCTTTGTACACCTCCCCCAGCGGTTGAGGCGGGATCAGGAAGGGGGAGGAAAGATGCCGGCACGCATTTGGCCGGAGTGGCCGCAATTCTGCATGCAAAAGGATGACCGGTGGATCGGATACCGGTCAGGCCGAAGCGAGGCCGCAATAATGGCCATGTGAGTCGGTTTGTTTTGGAAAAGGGAGGGAAATCAGGCTGATGCATCTTTCCCTCCCGCATGGTGGGTCAGCCCCAGCCGACCATCACCGCCTTGGTTTCTGTAAAGGCGGTCACGCCCTCGCGGCCATTTTCGCGCCCGATGCCGGACTGGCGGAAGCCGCCGAAGGGCAGGGCGAATTCCATACCCGCGCCGTTGATTTTGACCGACCCGGACCGCAGACGTTTCGCCATTTCATGGGCGGAGGCGAGGTTGCGCGTCCACACATAGGCGGACAGGCCATATACGCTGTCATTCGCCTTGCGGGCGAGCGTATCGAAATCATCATCGGAAAAGCGCATGACGCTGAGCACCGGACCGAAAATTTCTTCCCGTACGATGCGCATGTCGGGATTGGCGTCGATAAAGATGGTGGGGTTGACGAAAAAGCCCGGGGAGGAAGGGGCGGTGCCGCCCGTCAGCAAGGTTGCGCCTTCGGCCTTTCCGGCCTCAATATAGCCCATCACCTTGTTCTTCTGTCCGGCGGAGATGAGCGGCCCCAGATTGACGCCGTCCCGCATCCCGTCACCGACGACCAGCTTTTCCGCGAAGGCGGCAAGGCCTGCGGTGAACTTGTCGAAGATTGCCTCGTGCAGGAACAGGCGTGATCCCGCCGCGCAGACCTGCCCGCTATTGCCGAAAATGCCCATGGCGACCGCGGGGATTGCCTTTTCGAGATCGGCGTCGGAAAAGACCATAACCGCCGACTTGCCGCCCAGTTCGAGCGATACGCGTTTCAGCGATCCGGCGCTCTGGCGCAGGATATGCTGGCCTGTCGCGGTCGATCCGGTGAACGAAATCTTGTCGATGCCGGGATGATCGACCAGCGCCGCGCCCGCTTCGGACCCGAGGCCGGTTACCACGTTCATGCAGCCGTCCGGAAAACCGGCTTCACTCACCAGTTCGGCCAGCAACAGGCCGGTAAGCGGCGCCAGCTCGGCGGGTTTCAGGACGACCGTGCACCCGGCGGCCAGCGCCGCCGATACCTTGGAGCAGGTGATCGCGAACGGGGCGTTCCACGGCACGATCAGCCCGGCAACGCCCAGCGGGTCATGGGTGGTATAGCCATGCCAGTTACCCGGCACCGAAACCGGCGTTTCCTCGCCGGTCAGGCGACGCGGCCAGCCCGCATTATAGCGGATCGCGCTGACCGCTCCGGCCACAGCCATCATGCGCGACACCATGAACGGCATGCCATTGTCCAGCGTTTCCAGCGCCGCGATCTCGTCCTGCCGGGCCTCGATCAGATCCGCGAGGCGGAGCAGCAGCCGTTCGCGCTGGGCCGCGGGCATGTTCGCCCAGGCTGGGCTTTCGAACGTCTGGCGCGCGGTTGTCACCGCCCGGTCGATTTCCGCCGTGCCGCCCGCCGCGATGCCGCCGATCACGCTCTCGTCGGCCGGATTGATGACAGCGATCGTCTCGCCATCCTGCTGTTCCCACCGGCCATTGATGAAATGCCCGGACAGGCTCTTCGCCTGTTGGCGCGCCTGATCGAACAATGCGGTTCGTTCTGTCATGTCCGCCATAGTCTCTCTCCTCAGATGGTTTTGCCGAGGATCATGTCGGACGCTTTTTCGCCGATCATGACCGCAGCCGCGTTGGTGTTGGCGCCGACGAGTAATGGCATCACCGAGGCATCGGCCACGCGTAGCCCTTCTATGCCGCGCACGCGCAGTTGGGGATCGACCACCGCTTCCGGTCCCGTGCCCATGGAGCAGGTGCCGACCGGATGGTGAACCACGCCGGTCAGCTGCGCCTTCATCGCGTCGAGTTGTTCGTCGGTGCGGATATCGGCGCCGGGCACGATTTCCTCGGTGACGATTTCCGATACCGGCCCGTCGGAAAATATCCGGCGAGAGAGGGCGAGGCCCTTTTTCAGGGTGGCCCAGTCATTCTCATTCTGCAGCAGGTTGAGCTGAATGCGCGGCGCCGACCGCGGATCGGCATCGCGTAGCGTGACCGCGCCCCGGCTTTCCGGGCGCAGCAGGCAGATGGAGTTGTAGAAACAGTCCTTCTTCGGCTTGCTGATGCCGGGGAACCAGATATTGGCGTCCACGCGCACCGGGCTGACCATGATCTGGAGGTCGGGACGGCGCAGCCCCTCTTCCGACCGGGCGAGGATGCAGGCCGCCGCAATCTGGTTGGCGAATTTGCCGGTGCCGGTCAGATACCAGCGCAGGAACGAGAAAGCCGCGCGGTCGAAACGCAGTTCGCGTGCGAAGCTGTTTTCCGGCTTCGGTTCCGCATCATATTGATGGGCGAGGCGCACATGCTCCTGCAAATTCCGGCCGACGCCGGGCAGGTCTTGGACGAGGCCGATGCCCTGTGCCGACAGGTCGCCGCCGGGGCCGACGCCCGACAGCATCAATATCTGCGGCGAGCCATAGGTGCCCGCGCTCAGGATGATTTCACGCGCGGCGGTCGCGGTTTTTACGGTGCCGTTCTGCTCGAATTCGACACCGGACGCGCGCTTGCCGTCGAACAGGATGCGGTTGACCAGCGCCTTGGTCATGATCGAAAGATTGGTCCGTTTGCGGATCGGGTCGAGATAGGCACGGGCCGATCCGCACCGGCTGCCGTTCTTCAGCGCGACCTGCACATCGGCGCAGCCTTCATTGCTCTCGCCGTCATAATCGGGATTATAAGGGAAACCCTGCAGTGCGGCCGAAGCCCGCACCTCCTCGGCCATCAGGCGCGAGACATCGACCGGCTGCACGCTGATAGGGCCGCCCTTGCCGCGCCACCTGTTGCCGCCGGTCCAGTGATCTTCCGACCGTTTGAAATAGGGAAGGACGCTCTCATAATCCCAGCCGGTGCAGCCTGCCGCCGCCCAATCGTCGAAATCGGTCGGGTGCCCGCGAAAATGCACCGTGCCGTTGATCGAGGACGAGCCGCCCAGCATCTTGCCGCGCGGCAGGATGAATTTCTGTCCGTTGACATGCGGTTCGGCTTCCGAATGGAAATGCCAGGCCAGTTCCGGGTTGCGCAGTGCCTGCAGAAAGCCCAGCGGCATCCGTACATAGGGATGGTTGGCCTCGCCCCCGGCTTCCAGCAACAGAACCCGGTTGGTGGGGTCCGCGCTCAGGCGGTTGGCCAGCACCGATCCGGCGGACCCTCCGCCGATGACGATATAGTCGAACTGTACATTGCTCACGATAAGATCTTCCATTGGAAAACCCCGCAGCCCTTTAGCGCGCGTGGTTCAAAGGGGTCAGGTAAGCCAGACGAAACTGGTGGCATGGGACGGGCGGATGAGGGCGGCGGGATCGAACAGCGTGGCGATTGCGGTGTCGGTGCGGCTTTTGCCGTTTCTGCCTTCCCGGTCGAACAGCATGTGTCGTCCCGTTCCATCGATCCGGGCCGCATAGCGCATCGGTCGCGCCATGGCGCGCAGCGCGTCCTGAGCGAGGATGAAATCGGAATAGCCGGTCAGGCCGAGCAGCGACCCTACATGGGCGGTCAGCGGATCGGACGGGCGCAGCATCAGCCGGATGATTTCGCCCTCGGGATCGAGGACCGGATGGCCTCCGCGCCGTGCCTGTTCGATCAGGTGGGCGGCGTCCGG
This sequence comes from Sphingomonadales bacterium, assembly GCA_006226685.1. Classification (GTDB taxonomy): domain Bacteria; phylum Pseudomonadota; class Alphaproteobacteria; order Sphingomonadales; family Sphingomonadaceae; genus Sphingobium. The sequence continues at coordinate 18,504 of SBGG01000020.1, read as the reverse complement.
CAGGCGGGTGTCGACGATGAACCGCATCGGCGCGGTGCCATCCGCCGCCGATAGCGCGTTAACCCCGACAAGCTGGGTCAGCGGCAGGGCCGCCGCATATTTGAGGAGATGGCGGCGATCGAGCATCAGCGGTCCTTCCGGGCCAGCCATGCGGCGATCTTGTCTAGCTCGCTGTCGGTCACTTCGACGCGCGAAAAGGGCGGCATGTTGACGAGGCCGTTACGGACCACCGCCTTCACGAAATCGGGATCGAGGTCGGTGCGCTTGTGCAGTTCCGCCTGATCCTTGCCGAGGCGGCGGCCCAGCATCATCGTGCCGGTGGCCTTGCCGACATGGCAGATCGCGCATTCCTGCCCGTAAAGCCGTTCGCCCTCATTTTTTGAGCCCAGACCGAATGTGGCCGTGGTGATCGGCGAGGCCGTCTCGGCGCGCGCCTCCGGTATCGGATCGGCGCCGCCGGAACAGCCCGCGAGCGCGATCGCGCCCGCCAGTCCGGCGATCAGCACGCCCGGTGCGATGCCGGCAATGGAAAATCGATTTCGCATCGTCATGCCCTTTCCTCTCCTCGGGTGCCTTAACGGCTGCCGATACCGTTGCGGCCCGGCGCTATGATATTATTGGGATCGAGGCATGCCTTGACGCGATTGTTGAGCGTGCGCAGCGCATTGCCCCCGAAATTATAGGTTTCCGCAACCGCATCCATATAGGAGATATGGCCGCGATATTCGGCGAAACCCTGACTGGCGGCTTCGGCCAGAAGATGGCGATACAGCTTGTCCGCCCGCTCGACCATCGCCGGGTCGTCGCGATTATAGAGGATCAGGCTGACATTGTTGATGTGGCGGCGGCCGATGGTGAAGCTGGCATAATAATCCTGCCCGATTTCCTCATAATAGGCCTTGATCTTCTTCGCATAGGCGAAGGCAAGCTTGCCGTCGGCGGGGAGGACAGGCGCAAAGCTCAGATGGCCGCCGCGACCGCCATACCAGTTGACGCATTGCAGGCCCATGGTCGTGGGAATGCCCTGCGCCGACTGTTCCTCGGGATCGCCCTTGCGCCAGGTCTGAAATTTCAGTTCCCGGCCCATTTTCGGTTCGAACAGCTTGCGGATCAGGTCGATCTGCGCCGTGACCACGCCTTCATGGCCGAACAGATTGATTTTTGCGTTCCACCAGCCGAGGCCGAGCTTTTTCATCATCTCTTCGCTGACCGCATCGGGCAGCGCGCCCTCGCCTTCATACCAGTCGGCCCGCTGAGACATGACGGACGCGGCCCGGACCGGCGTGCCGAACACGATATTATGCTGAATGACATCGCGGCGCCGCAGATCGGTGAGAATATCGATCGCCCATTCCGCATCCTCGAATTTGGGGAGGGCGAGTTCGATCTTGGCCGTCATTTCGGGTTCCGGCTGCAACCACAGGCCCGCCTTGGTGACGATGCCGAAATTGGATTGCATGAACATCTGGTCCCAGCTCGGGCCGAAGCCATATTTATAGGCCTGCCAGGAGGCGGAATTCTCCATCGCGCCCATGCCGGTGCGAATAACATCTCCATTGGGCAGGACGACTTCCATGCCGCAGATCTGCTCGCAATGGTCGCCATAAGGGGTGTAGCCGATGCCGCGGTCCAGCGCGTTGCCGATCACGCTGCCCCAGCTGTTGCCGGGAACCGACATCCACAGCGGGATCTTGTTTTCCTTGAGGTGCCGGAACAGGTCGAAATAGCCGACGCCCGGTTCCAGCAGGCAGTTTGCCTGTTGCTCGTCGACAGTGATGATCTTGTTCATCCGGCTGAGGTCGAGGATAACGTCGCCGCGTTCCTTGGGCGAAGATCCGCCATAGCCCAGATTCTTGCCGCGCCCGAACGGCCAGAGAGGAATCTTATGGGTGTTGGCCGCGCGCACGATCGCCTGCACTTCCTCGGTCGAGGAGGGGGCCAGAATGGCGGAGCAGTCATGGTTGCTGCCGTCGCCCATCGCATAGGGGTCGAGATAGCTGAGCCGGTCTTCCTCGCTGTCCAGCACCCATTGGTTGCCCAGGATCGAGCGAAATTCGGTCAGCGCCTTGCGAAAAGAGGCGTCGCTGACATTGTGCGGAAGCAAAGAGGCCATAACCACTCCTGATAAACTCTTTCGCGGCTTTCGGTGTGGACCGTGCCGCATATTCTATCTGACAGATCGATATTCTGAAATTCCTATGGAACTGATGTCGGGCTGTCAACGTCAAAGGCAGCTTATGCCAATATCCCCATGGTTACGCCCCATGCGACCATAGCCTTGTACAGAAAGCGCAGGCCGAGAAAGGATATGAACAGGCGCAGAACCAGCCGGAACACCGGTTCGGGAATCGCGGGCGTCATATGTTTGCCGACATAGGTGCCGACAAGGCCGGTGAGGGTCGCCACCACGATCGCGGAAATATAATCACCATAATCGAACCCGGTCGAGAAATAGCCTGCCGTTCGCAGCACTTCCAGCAGGATGATGCAGGTCGAAAAAGTACCGACGATCACCGTGCGCGGCAGGGCGGTACGCAGCAGTGCCGGCTGCAATATGGTGCCCAGGCCGAAAACCGTGCCGACGACTGCATGGGCTATACCGACAGAAAAGAAGGATTTGCCCGGAGAGACCTTCCAGTGGACCGGCGGCGCCCATGCCAGCACCAGCAGCAAAAGGCCGAGCAACAGCGCGAGCAGGTCTTCCGGTGCACGGGTGAACAGCCAGAGCCCCAGACCCACCCCCAGCACGGAACCGGCAGTGAAACTGCGCACGATCGGCCAGTCTATGTCCGACCAGAAAGCATGGGTGCGGGAAAGGAGCGACCCGAAGGACAGGACCGACTGCAGGGCAATCGCACTGGGCAGCGGCAGGATCCATGAGGTCGCGCCGAACAGGACATAACCGCCGCCGACCGAGAAACAGGCGCTGATAAGCGACGCGGCGAAGCTCGCCGCGCCGAGGATCAGGAGCCCGCTGATGTCTTGCACGGCGCACCCTTGGCAACATAGCCGACCCAATATTTGGGATCGAACTTCAGGGCGAGCAGTGCGGTCAGGAAGGCGACGACGGCGACCGCGATGAAGGGTACGGTGAACCCGCCGGTGAAGTCGACGCCCAGACCGATCAGGGCGATGCCGGCCGACGCGCCCAGATGGAAGGTTGCGTTGAGCAGGGATATGATCTGGGGCAGGGTCTTCACACCGTAAATATGCCTTGAAAGCACCGGAGCCTGCACCATCACGCCGCCGTGAGAGACGCCGCGCACGATGGTGAACAGCAGGAAGGTCGTCATGCCTGCGACCGGGAAGGTGAGCAGTACCGCGATACCGCAAACGGCCCAGCACAGGGCAACACCACGGGTCGAGAAACGATCGAATATCCAGCCGAACAGGATCTTGCCGAGGCCGGAAATGACGAGGACGACAGTGAAGCCGAGTGCCGCCGCATAGGCGCCGAGGTTGGTGTTCCGTTCGACGAACAGGGGAATATATTCGTTGACGCCGTTGCTGATGACGCCGGACAGACCGGCCGCGATGATCAGCAGCGCGAACTGCCTGGTCCGCACGATTTCGGAAAACTCCGGACCCTTGTCGACGGCCTTGCCGGGGGCGGGTTTGCCGCTGCCGGTGTGACCGGAATCAAGCTCTTCGGCGGTATAGCCATAGGCTTCGGGCGTTTCATGGACGAGGAAAATGGCTGCAAGCGTCAGGAAGACCAGAACGATGATGCCGGCGATCGCGGCCGTCGCATGCCAGCCGAAATGTTGCAGGCCAAAAGTGGTCGCCATCGGCACGACCGCGCCGGCAAATGCGCCGCCGAGCATGGCGAAGCCGGTGACGCGCCCGAGGCTGGCCGAATACCAGCGTGCGAGCGTCACCTGAATCGCGATCAGGCAGAGGATCGAGCAAAAACCGGAGATCGCGGCGAGGCCGTAATAGACCGGAAGATTGTTGACGAAATAGAGCAGGGAAGTCGCGACACCGACGACGATGACCGACGGCAGGAACACCCGCTTCAGCCCGAATTTCACGAACAGGCCGCCCGCGAACAAACCACCCACAGCGGAAACCGCGGATTTAATCGCCATGAAGCTGGTGGTCTGGGTGACGGTCCACCCCATATCCTGCGATATGGTGTTGTACATGATCGGCATCATCATCGACACGCCGGCCAGCGCTATACCCCAGATCAGGAAGCCGGCGGCGATGTTCATTCGTGCCAGTCGCCGTATATGCTCGATCGAAACCCGATCCTCTCCCGCCATTACCTACTCCTCAATACCGTATATTGGTCAGGGCAGGCGGCCCTGTTCGCGCTTCTGCTACCCGTCATGTCGGGGATTGTTCTTTATAGCAGAACAGTGTTCCTTTATTTTCCTTCCCAACCCGTGTCAATCGCTCGCGGCAAAAATGTTCTGATTGATAGAACGTCGTTATATTTTACTTGCGCCCTCTCCGAATCGTGAATACACGCGTTTTCAATTTGGGAGAAGATGACATGGCAGTTCGTACTGGTGCACAATATAAGGATGGTCTGAAGGATGACCGTGCCGTCTGGCTCGGTGAAGGCAAGGTCGATGTTGCGACCGATTCCCGTCTGGCCGGTTCGGTCGATGGTATGGCCGGTTATTTCGACTGGCAAAATGAATATGCTGACGAATGTCTGGTCGATGACCCGGAAAAGTCCGGGGAGAAGATGAACGTCAGCCTGATGCTCCCCAAGTCCAAGGAGGATCTGAAGATCCGCCACCGGGGTCTGGAGCGTCTCTCGCGTTATTCCAATGGTATGCTGGGCCGCACGCCCGACTATGTGAACGTGGTGCTTTCCGGCCATACCGCGCGCGCCGACATCTGGGCGAAGGGCAAGCCCGAAGGGTATGAGCGTCTGAGGAACTTCCACCGCGAAGTGATCGACGGCGATCTGTCGATGACCCACACGATTGTCCACGCCAATATCGACAAGAGCGCGCCGCCGCTGGCCGGCATGAACTCCGACCTGACCCTGCGTGTGGTCGGTCGTAATGAGAATGGCGTGATCGTGCGTGGCGGCAAGGTGCTGGCGACGCTGGGGCCGCTTGCCGATGAGCTTTATGTCTATTCGTCCGCGCCGATCCCGTCGGGAGCCGAGGAATATGCGCTGATCTTCTCGATCCCGGTGAACACCAAGGGCGTGATCCAGATCTGCCGCGACCATTATGGCGTCGATGCCAGCGTGGCGGACGCGCCTTTCTCCTCGCGCTTTGACGAGCAGGATGCGTTTGTGATCTTCGACGATGTCGAAGTGCCCTATGAGCGTCTGTTCTGTGAAGGTGACCTCAACGTCTACAATAATCTGAACGCGGGCGTGTCGCCCGGCAACACGCTGCAGCAGACCGCGATCCGCGCGATGGTCAAGCTGGAGTTCGCCTATGACCTGTGCTCCAGCATCGCGAAGGTGACCAACAGCCTGCATGCGCCGGACGTTGCGGTGCAGCTCGGCGAGATTCACAGCTATCTCTCGCTCACCCGGTCGGCGATCATCGCGGCCGAAGAGCGGGCGCATGACTGGGGCGCCGGGGCGGTCTTCCCGCATCGCGACCTTTCGGTGCTGCGGTGCGTGATGCCGGGCTGGATGACCCGCGTGAACCAGATCATCCGGGCCATCGGTTCGCACAACCTGCTCTGTACGCCGTCGCTGGCGCTGTTCGAGAACCCGGAAATCGGTGACCTGCTGCGCAAATATCTGCCCGGTTCCAATGGCATGGCCGCCGAGGATCGTGCGCGGATCATGCGCATGGCGTGGGACTTTGCCGGGTCCGCCCTTGGCAGCCGTGTCGAACTATATGAGATGTTCTATCTCACCAGCCAGACCCGCGCCCGCATCGGCGACCATATGATTGCCCAGCGCGATGGCGAATGGGGTCAGGTACGTGAGTTCATGCAGAAGTCGGGCATACTTCCCGACTGATCCTGATGGACGAGCCGCCACTGTCCGGTCCGCCGCGTAAAATGGCCGCGAAGCAGCCGTCGGAAGACGGACGGCTTTGCGATTGGCGGCGGCGGACATGTGGCGGGGTTGCGCTTTCCTCCCCAGCCATGCCCGTCCTGACGGGTGGACAGGGGCGCATCGTGAAGCGGGCGGGCGGTCATGTCGTTCGGTTCGACGGTTGACCGCCGTCCGCTGCTGGTCGAAACGCCGGATGTCTGAAAGCAGAAGGGACAGAAGGTGAGCGATCCGGTATCTCCGCGCGAAAATTCCAGCCGGCAACGGTTTCTCGAAGCCGCAGACGATCAGTTTATCGCCCATGGCTATGATCGCTGCACGATACGGGCGATCGCCGCGAAGGCCGGGACCAGCCTTGCTTCCCTGACCCGGAACTGGAAGGGCAAGAAGGACCTGTTCAGCGAGGTTTTCCAGCGGCATTTCGATCCGGTTCATTCTGCCCAGAATGAGCGTTTCGATGTGTTGGAACGGAGCGGCGACCTGTCGGTCCGGTCGATCGCCGAAGCCTTTTTCTGTTCCGCTTTCGGCAAGAGCGGAGGCGATGGCAATGTCCGCCGCAGCCACCTGATCTATTGTCTGGCGCTGACCGACCCCTCCGAGGAAGCGCGCGCCATTGCGCGGTCGATCGTCATGCCGGTCCGCGCCCGGGTTACCGACCTGTTCCGCAGGGCGCTGCCGGATATGGAGGAACAGCGCTTCTTCCTCGCGATGAACCTCGTATTCGGCTCCTATATCTATACTCAGATGCGCGCCGACCGACTGGCCGACGCCATGAATTTCGACATCAGCACGTTGAACTGGGAGGAGGCCGGAGCGACCCTCGCCGATCTCGTCAGTTCCGGGCTGACCCAGGGATGACCCCCTTTTCCGATTCCGGGCCGTCCGGTCCGAAGCGGGAGTAGCCGCGCCTGTGGAGACACACCCGCCCGGTTCCCGGATAAGGGGCCTTATCGATGCAATCGCGAAGAAGAGGATGTGCAATGGAGTTTGAAAGACTGGATCCGCTGACTGGAGAGGTCGCGTCGCACGCGGTCGCGATGACGGTGGAAGAAGCGAATGCGGTAGCCGATCGCGCCACAGCGGCTTTTCCGCAATGGGCCGCGCTCGGTCCCAATGCTCGCCGCGCGAAGCTGATGCAGGCGGCCGATGCGCTCGACGCCAAGGCGGAAGAGATTGTCGCGGCGATGATCGGCGAGATCGGCGCCACGCGCGGCTGGGCGATGTTCAATATCGGTCTTGCGTCCTCGATGATCCGCGAGGCGGCGGCGCTGACCACGCAGATCGGCGGCGAGGTGATCCCGTCCGACAAGCCGGGGTGCCTCGCCATGGCGCTGCGCGAGCCGGTCGGGGTGATCCTCGGCATTGCGCCGTGGAATGCACCGGTCATTCTCGGTGTGCGGGCGATCGCGGTGCCGCTGGCCTGCGGTAACAGCGTGATCCTGAAAGCCAGCGAATTGTGCCCGCGGACCCATGCGCTCATCATCGAATCCTTTGCCGAAGCGGGTTTCCCCGAAGGCGTCGTCAATGTCGTCACCAATGCGCCGCAGGATGCGGGGGAGATTGTCGGCGCGCTGATCGATCATTCGGGGGTGAAGCGGATCAATTTCACCGGTTCCACCCATGTCGGCAAGATCATTGCGCGGCGCGCGGCGGATAACCTGAAGCCCTGCCTGCTCGAACTGGGCGGCAAGGCGCCGTTCCTGGTGCTGGATGACGCCGATCTGGATGAGGCGGTGAAGGCGGCGGCCTTTGGTGCGTTCATGAACCAGGGGCAGATCTGCATGTCGACCGAACGGATCATCGTCGTCGATGCGGTCGCGGATGCGTTTGTCGCGAAGTTTGCGGAGAAGGTGCGCGGCATGGCGACTGGCGATCCGCGCGAGGGCAAGACTCCGCTCGGTGCGGTGGTCGACCGCAAGACGGTGAACCATGTGAACAGCCTGATCGAGGATGCTGCGGCCAAGGGCGCGGCAATTCTGACCGGCGGCCCGGCTGACAGCGTGCTGATGCCCGCGACGGTGGTGGCCGGCGTGACCAGCGCAATGAACCTCTATCGCGACGAAAGTTTCGGTCCGGTGGTCGCGATGATCCGCGCGAAGGATGAGGAGGATGCGATCCGGCTGGCCAATGATACCGAATATGGCCTGTCGGCGGCGGTCTTCACCCGCGATGCGGCGCGGGGGCTGCGCGTGGCGCGCCGGATCAAATCGGGCATTTGTCATATCAACGGTCCGACGGTGCATGACGAAGCGCAGATGCCTTTCGGCGGCGTGGGTGCCTCCGGCTATGGCCGTTTCGGTGGCAAGGCCGGGATCGACAGCTTTACCGAGCTGCGCTGGATCACGATGGAAACCCAGCCCGGCCATTATCCGATCTGATCGGCCGGACATTGTAAAATAAGAGAGGAGGGCCTTTGCGCCCTCCTTTTTTGTGCGGGCGGGCGGTGCGCATGCGGTGAAGGCGGTGGGGCGCCACGGCAAAAAAAAGGCCGGACGCAGCGGTCCGGCCTTCAGGGGATGTTATGTTCATGTGATGCGCGGCTACGGGCCGCGCATCGACCGGGATCAGGCGTTTTCGAGCGCGTGGATCTGCGACGCGTCGGCCCAGTTGCCGTGCAGGCCGAAGCGCAGGCGGACGGGGATGTTGATCGTCGCGATCGGACCTTTGGCGATTTCGAGCGCGTCAAAGATCAACAGGTCGCTGCCGCGCATTTCGAGGCGGTTGCAGACCATGACGATCCAGCCATCGCCTTCGGCCGCATCGGGCGAGCGCGGAACGAAGCAAGGCTCCTGAATGCTCGACACCGGCCCGACCCAATATTTCTGTTCCGTGCCGGTTTCGAGATCGACGAAGCCGAGCGTGTTCATCACCCAGCCGCCGGCGCTGCCGCCCTTGAGTTCGACCGGCTGCGACGGATCGATCACGACCATCCAGCCATAGCGGTTTTTCTGGCCCGTGAAGCGATCGTCGATCTTCGGGAATTCGCCGATCATGTCCGACAGGCGTTCCTGCTTATACTCTTCCTCATTCTGGCTGAGGTCGACCGTCCAGCGGGAAAGATAGGTGCTGCCCGCGACCGGATCGAACGGCGCGTCGTTGATATCGGGGAAGAAGGGCATCATGTTGTTGGCCGCGACCGGCAGGTCGAGGGTCAGCTTGGTGCCGTCCTGATAGGCGTTCATCACATGGGCGGTGAAGCAGTTGCCGCCCTTGAACCAGCGAATATCCTCGGCGGTCGTGCCCGGCTTGCGCGGCATCACCGCGAGATAGGTCGGCATCGAGGTGTCGAAACCGAAATGCGGCTTCCCGGCCTGAAGCCGTTCCCAGCTGCTGGTCATCGGCATGACGGTGAACAACGCATAATCGGGCGTGATCGCGAAATCATGCATCATGCAATAATAGGGAACCTCGAACCACACATCATAGAGCAGTTCGCCCTCGGGGCTGATCTCATAATAGGTCATGTCGCGGGTCAGCACGCCCTTGGAGGCATAGCCGAAACCACAAAGATTGCCGTTCGCCGGATCGGTCTTCGGATGGGCGGTGAAGGTTTCGCCCTTCATCTTGCCGTCGAAATCGGTGTAGCCCTGCGTTTCCAGGGTCATCGCGTCCATCACCAGCGGCGGCGAATCTTCCTTCAGCGCATAAAGGCGTCCGCCATGAATATAGGCATTGGTGTTGGCGGTGCCGCGAATCTTGCCCTTAACCGATTCGTCATCGGTCAGCGGGTTGCGATAGGCGCCGAACAGAGCCTTTCCGGCGGCATTTTCCAGCTTCCACTTGTCGGTCTTGGCCCAGCGCTGAGTGAAATTCACCTTGCCGTTCTTGAACCGGAACATCGAAATCATGCCGTCGCCGTTAAAGGCGATGTCGTCACCCAGCTTGGGCGGGAACTGATGTTCGGGCTGCACGCGATAGAAGGTGCCGTCCATTTCCGGGGGGATGGTGCCGTGCACGTTGAGATCTTCGACATTGGCCTCGACCCGGGACGGGGTGTTGAAGCCGGTGAAGGCGGGCACGTCAGGAAAAGTCGTCATGAATATCTCCTAAAGCCGAACAGCTGCCATGGTTCATATTCGGCGCTGAAATCTCTATGCCGCTCCAAGGATCATTCCTAAGAACAGAACGATGTTCTAAATTAAATTTGCCTGCGAGTCCAGTGTTCCGTTGCTGAAATCCACATGATTTCTCCATTGGTGCGGGTTTGACGTCGAACCGGCGGGAGGCGGAAGCAGCGGGCGGAATATGAGCTTTGTTGACAAGTTCACTATCCTCGATTAAAAAGAACACCGTTCTGTTCAAGAGAACGATTTCTAAGGGGCCCTCCAAGCGCAAAGCGGAGGTGCCTCTCTATGTGTGTTTTGGGGAGGATATTTATGCGTCACAACGCTTCCTTGACGAAATTTTTGTTGGGCGTCGCCAGCTGCGCGATGATGCCTGCGGGTGCGTTTGCCCAGTCCGATGACGAATCGGCCTCCAGCACTGCTGGTATCCAGGAAATCGTCGTCACCGCGCAGTTCCGTCGTGAAAGTGCCCAGAAGGCGGCCGTGTCGATCGACGTGCTTTCGGCCGATACGCTGGCCAAGGCGGGTGTCGTACAGGCTACCGATATTGCGCGTATCGCACCGGGCGTTCAGATCACTCAGGGGGGGAGTGCTCTGCAGGTCTATATCCGCGGCGCGGGCGATTTTTCGACGACGTCCTACAGCAACTCGGCCGTTGCGCAGAATTATGATGGCGTGTTCGCCGCGCGTTCGCAATATGTCGCCGGCACCTTCTTCGACTTGGAACGCGTCGAAGTGCTGAAGGGGCCGCAGGGCACGCTCTATGGCCGTAACGCCACCGGCGGCGCGCTCAACATCATTCCGGTCCAGCCCAAGCTCGGTAGGTTCGAAGGCTATGCGAGCGCTGGTTTTCAGAATTATAACGGGTTCAGCGCGGAAGGCGCGATCAACATCCCCGTTGGCGAGAATGCCGCGATTCGCGCTTCCTATCAGGGCGTGTCGCGCGATGGCTATATCAGCGACGGTACGGATGACGACAAGCATCACTCGTTCCGCCTGCAGTTCAAGGCCGAGCCGACCGATGATGTCACCCTGCGTCTGGGTATGAACTATCAGCATCTGGGTGGTCGTGGTCCGGGCAAGGTGGTTTATGCACCGACCGCGCCGAGCGCGCCGGGGCTCGTCAATTCGCAGCCGATCATTCCGTCCGATCGCTGGACCTCGATCAATGACAGCCTCAATGACCTGATCTCGCAGGTGACTGCGCCTCCGGGTATCTACCCGCTCGATACCAGCCTGACCTATCAGGATGTCACCGTCTGGGGCGTCAACGGTCATCTCGACTGGGATCTTGGCCCTGCAGTGCTGACGGTCATTCCGGCCTATCAGCGGGTGAGCAATGATTCGCTTGCCATGCCGGCGCTCTATTTCAGCACCACCAACTATTTCACCGGAAAGCCGTCCACCTCGGACGCGCAGACCCTTGAGGTTCGTCTCGGTCACGCCGACGACAAGGTGAAGTGGGTGCTCGGTGGATATTTCTTCAACGAGGATCAGGACAGCTATAACACTGTCAGCCTGGGCTTCGTTTCCGACACCGCTTTCATCGCGGACCTCAATACCCGCGCCTATGCCGCCTTTGGTGAACTGACCTATTCGCTGACCGACACGCTCCGCGTGACCGGTGGTCTGCGTTACACCAATGAAACCAAGAAGGTTGACGGGCATCGCTATGCATTGGCCGGTAGCCTCGCCTGCCTGACCGGCGGCAGCGGCCCGGGAGGATCCTGCGAACTTCTGACGTCTGCCGGAACCAATGTGAACGGCAAGTACAAGGCGAATCGCGTCAACTATAAGGTTGGTGTCGAATTTGACGTGGCGCCGCAGAGCATGCTCTATGCGAGCGTTGTGACCGGCTTCAAGTCGGGTGGTCAGTCCAATGCGGATATCGATCCCTATAAGCCGGAAGACGTGACCGCCTATACGATCGGGTCGAAGAACCGCTTCTTCGGCAACATGCTGCAGCTCAACGCAGAGCTGTTCTACATGGATTATCGCGATCGTCAGGAAAATTTCTCGCAGCTCGATCGTGGCGGTGCGCAGGTGTCGTCGCTGTTCAACGCGGGTAAGGCTGTTGCCAAGGGTGCGAGCGTCGATATGACCCTGCGTCCGACCCGTGCCGACAGCTTCCGTGTCGCGGTCGAATATACCGATAGCAAGTATAAGGATTTCACTTACTACAGCTACAAGACCAGCAGCCCCGATCCGACGACGACCTGTCTCGTCAACGCGGTTCCGAACGGCAATGCCCAGGTCGGTTACTGGACGATCAATTGCGATGGCTTCCAGCTTCCCCGTACGCCGAAATGGTCGGGCACGGTCAGCTACAGCCACACGTTCGATCTGGCCAGCGGTGCGGAAATCGAGTTCTCGCCGGACATGAGCTTCGCGTCTTCGCGCTGGCTGAGCGCCGAATTCGTCGAAAACGCGCGGGCCAAGGGATATGCGCTGTTCAATGCCAGCCTGACCTATCGCGCGCCGGATGATCGCTACTCGATCCAGCTCTTCATGCGTAACATTGGCGACAAGGCCGTTTATAACGGCACACAGCAATATCCGTTCATCGCCAACTATAACGGCAATGATATTGCGCCGCCCCGTACTTATGGCGCCCGTTTCCGGGTCCATTTCTAAGGACAATGCGATGAGACGGCGATCGAACCGGAGTGTCGGTCGGTCCGCCGTTCCATCATAAGCGTGAACGGAACGCGGGTGGTCTGATGGTCGCCCGCGTTTCGCGTTTTTTAGGATGTCGGACCGGTTCGGCAAAGGGATCTGTCGTTTCGGTAAGGGGGGCAATCGGATCGGTTTCGACGCGGTCTCGCCCGACAAAAAACTCGGTTCGAACGTGCATGAATACATTTGATTTCATTTTCGTCATGCGCTAATAACAGAACATTATTCTGTTAGATGGAATGAAAGGTGAGGTATGCGGCTGGCAAGGTTTGATGGCGGGAAGATCGGTCTGGTTCTGGATCAGGAGGTTGCCGACATCACCGATGTGTGTGGGGTGGACGCCGGGGAATGGCCCGCAATGGGTTCGGTCCGCCTGATTCGCGATTTCGAGGCGCTGCGGCCGAAGATCGAGGCGGCGCTTGCCACCGCCCCGCGCAAGCCGCTGAGCGAGGTCCGGCTGGAAACGCCGGTGCCCTGGCCCAACAAGGTGATCGCCTACCCCGTCAATTATCACGCCCATGGGCGCGAGATGCAGGCGGGATACCGCGCGACCAATCAGGGTTTCTTCCTGAAGCCCAATTCGTCGCTTTCCGGTCCCAGCGATCCGGTGGTGCTGCCGCAGGTGCCGGGGCGGGAGGTGCATCATGAGAGCGAGCTGGCGATCATCATCGGCAAGGAAGTGCGCGGGCTGAAGCGCGAAGACTGGCGCGAAGCGGTGTTCGGCTATGCCTGCCTGCTCGACATGGTGGTGCGCGGTCGCGAGGAGCGCGTGTTCCGCAAGGCCTATGACAGCTTCTGCCCGGTCGGCCCGTGGATCGTGACCGCCGACGAGATTCCGAACCCGGCCGAGCTCAACATGAAGCTGTGGGTCAATGACGAACTGCGCCAGTCGGCCAATACGCGCGATCTGGTGCTCGACATTCCTGGTATGATCGAAACCGCCTCGGCCGTGATGACGCTCTATCCGGGCGACATCATCGCGACCGGAACGCCCGAAGGCGTCGGTCCGGTGGTGGCGGGCGATACCATCCGTATCACCATCGACAATATCGGCGAGATGAAGGTTCCGGTGGTGCAGGGCGATCTCGGTATGACCGAAGTATTCGCTCAGCCCTATGTTCCGCCGATCATCAAGCAGAACTGACATGACGGACACAGCCACCGATTCGCTGGAGGCCCTGTACAAGGACTTCGCCGATCTCAACATGGAGGGAGGCTGGCACCGGAAATTCCCGGCGCTCTGGCCCGAGCCCCGGCGCAATTTCCTGCCGCATGTCTGGCATTATGCCGATGTGAAGCCGATATTGGATCGTGCCGGTCGGCTGGTCGATACGACCCAGGCCGAGCGGCGCAACCTCACGATGTTCAACCCGGTCGAAGGGAATATCTATTCGACGGTGCGGACCATCGTTGCCGCCTATCAGATGATCCGTCCGGGGGAGGTTGCGCGCGCGCATCGTCATACCCCGAACGCGCTGCGCCTGATATTGGAAGGGGAGGGCACCTATACGGTCGTTGACGGCAAGCAGGTCGAAATGCGGCCGGGCGATGTGCTGCTGACGCCCAGCTGGGCCTGGCACTCCCACGCCAATAGTGGCGATGTCGATTGCTACTGGATGGACTTTCTCGACGTTCCGCTGGTTCATCTGCTGGAGCCGATGTTCTACGAGCCGCATCCGCAGGGGCTCGAACCTGAGGTCGAGGTGCTGGAGACGGCGCCTATCGCCTTTGCGTGGAAAGACACGCTGGCGGCACTCGACGCGGAGCAGGAGCGGGTTGGCCCCGGCAAGCCCGTTTCGGTCGAACTCGGACCGGAAAAGCTCGACAGCATCGGTCTTGAGATGATCCGCATTCCCGCTGGCGGGTCGACGGAAATGCTGCGGACCACGGCCAACAGCATCTTCGCGGTCGTGCGCGGCGGCGGTGAGAGCGAAATTGACGGTGAGACGCTGCCCTGGGCGTTTGGCGATACCGTCGCCGTGCCCGCATGGCGCCCTTACCGGCACCGCGCGACGGAGGAGACGGTTCTCCTGCGCGTTACCGACGCCCCGGTCTTCGAGAAGTTCGGCTGGCTGAGGACCGAGACTTTATGACCGCACACAGGGAAAGGGCCGCACGCTCGTGCATCGGGGCCGGCCTTTCCATCATTCCCCATTTTTATCGGAGCATGTCATGACCAAATCCCCCAAGATTCTCATTGCCGGTGGAGGCATTGGCGGCATGGCCGCAGCCCTGTCGCTGTTGCGCAGGGGCTATGATGTCGAAGTCTATGAACAGGCGCGCGAACTCGGCGAAGTCGGCGCGGGCGTGCAGATCAGCCCCAATGGCTCGCGTGCGCTTGATGCACTCGGCGTGTTCGAAAAGCTGAAGGCCGCGTCCTGCGCCCCCCAGCGCAAGGAGTTTCGCCTGTGGAACACTGGCCGGTCCTGGCCGATGTTCGACCTCGGATCGATGGCGATCGAGAAATATGGCTATCCCTATCTCACCGTTTATCGCCCCGATCTGCTGGCGACACTGGTCGATGCGGTGCGTGAAATCGCGCCGGATGCCATCCACCTTGGTTCGGCCGTTACCGATGTCGATTTGCGCGACGATGGCGTGACACTGCATTTCGAAGGCGGCGCATCGGCGGAAGGCGATCTGCTGATCGGTGCCGATGGTGTCAAATCGACCGTTCGCAAAAGCGTGTTCGGGGACGATGAAGCCAATTTCACCGGCATGATCGCCTGGCGTGCGGTTATTCCGATGGAGCGCCTGCCCGAGCATATGCGGCAGATGGTCGGCTGGACCTGGATCGGCCCCGGTGGCCACATGGTCAACTATCCGCTGCGCGGTGGCCAGATCATGAACATGATCGGCACGATCGAGCGTGACGATTGGCAGGTCGAATCCTGGTATACCCAAGGGTCGATCGAGGAATGCGCGAATGATTTCGCCGGCTGGCATGAGGATGTGCAGGCCCTTATCCACGCCGCACCCACGGTGATGAAATGGGCGTTCATGGAACGTCCGCCGCGGCAGCAGTGGACCAAGGGACGGGTTACCCTGCTCGGTGACGCCTGCCATGCGACTCTGCCCTTCCTGGCGCAGGGCGCGGTGATGTCGATCGAAGACGGCGTGGTGCTTGGACGCTGCCTCGACAAATATGACGATCCGCTCGAGGCGCTGGTGCGGTATGAGCAGGCGCGTGTCGAGCGTACCAGCAAGATGGTGCGCGGTGCGAAGGAAAACACCGCCCGTTTCCACGAATCCGCGCTGGCGACTGAAGAAGGCGCGGTCAAATATATGGAAAGCGAATGGAGCCGCGATCCGATTAATGATCGTTATGACTGGCTCTATCGCTACGACGTGCTGACCACCGAAATATGAGCAGGACGGAAGACGAACGGGGCCGTCCCCCGGCGGACCTTCTGAGCGGCGTTCGGGTGCTGGACCTCACCAATGTGTTGTCCGGCCCCTATGCCACCTATCAGATGGCGATGCTGGGGGCGGAGGTCATCAAGGTCGAAAACCCGCAGGGGGGCGATCTGGCCCGTAAGCTCGGCGCCGCGCCGAAGCTGAACGGTCAGATGCTGGGCACCTCCTTCCTCGCCCAGAATGCGGGGAAGAAGTCGGTTACGATCGACCTCAAGCAGCCGCGCGGCAAGGAATTGTTCCGCGAGCTGCTGGCCACCGCCGATGTGGTAGTGGAGAATTTCCGGCCGCGGGTGATGGAACGTCTCGGTTTCGGTTATGAAGCGGTCAAGGCGATCCGTCCGTCGATCGTCTATTGCGCCATTTCGGGCTTCGGTCAGGAAGGCCCGTTGTCGGGCAATCCCGCCTATGACCAGATCGTGCAGGGCCTCTCCGGCGTGATGAGCGTTACCGGTGACGCGCAATCCGCGCCGTTGCGGGTCGGCTATCCGCTGTGTGACACGCTGGGCGGCATGGGCGCGGCCTTCGCGATCGCCAGCGCCCTGTTCCGGCGGGAACGGACCGGGCAGGGATGCTATATCGACCTGTCGATGCTGGATGCGACGATCTCGGCAATGGGTTGGGCCGTGTCCAATTATCTGATCGGTGGGGTCGAGGCGAAGCCGATCGGCAATCAGAACATGACGGCGGCCCCTTCGGGTGCGTTTCAATGTGCCGATGGTCAGATCAACATTGCCGCGAACAAGCAGGAACAGTTCGAACGTCTGTGCGAACTGACCGGGCTCACCGACTTGCTTACTGATCCGCGTTTTGCTGAGCGGGAGGCGCGCAAGGCCAATCGCGATGCGCTCAACACCCTGCTGAACGAGGCGCTGGCCGCCCGTGGCGCGGAGGAGTGGGAAACGCTGCTCAATGCCAATGGCATTCCGGCCGGGCGCATATTGTCGGTGCCGGAAATATTGGCCCATCCACAGATCGCGGCCCGCGACCTGATCCATGAAATACCGATGGGGCAGCCCGGGCTGGAGACGGTCCGCGTATGTCGTCCCGGTTTCACGCTGGGCGATGGCCAGCCGGGCGCGCGTTCGGCTCCGCCGCTGTTGGGCGCGGACAATGCGGATATTTTCGGCGAACTTGGGAAAGACGCTTCCACCCTTGCCGATCTGAAAGCCGGGGGCGTGATTTGAAC
This sequence comes from Sphingomonadales bacterium, assembly GCA_006226685.1. GTDB lineage: Bacteria > Pseudomonadota > Alphaproteobacteria > Sphingomonadales > Sphingomonadaceae > Sphingobium. The sequence continues at coordinate 1,178 of SBGG01000020.1, read as the reverse complement.
GGAGGTGCCGGTTTCGGATTTAACAGTCCGGAACCGGCCTTCCGGGGCCTGTCTATCCGGGCCTTGTCTATCGGCCTTGTCGGGCCGGTGTCAGGCAGGCCGCGCCTGTGCGAAGTGGCCGGGCGTATCGCCGAGGCTGAGCGAAAGGCGGATGGCGGCATCGATCAGTATCGGACGAAGATTATTGATATAATCATCGGTAAAACGGGTGCTCGGCCCCGAAAGGGTGAGCGCGCCCATCAACCGGTGTCCGCTCCCATAGACAGGGGTGCCGATCGCCGCCATTTCCGGGTCCACGCGACCGATGGAGGTTATCGTGATCGTGTCGGGGGTGAGGAGGATGCTGTTATCCTCGAAATCGCGCAGCACAGTGGATGCCGCGCCGTTGTTGAGCGGACGCCGGTCGCCCAGCCGGATGCTGTAATCCCTGACGGTATGGCGACCGTCGATCCGGAACAGGCAGATCTGGTACCCGTCTTCGCGAATGAAGAAGGAGGCGCCCTCATTGGTCTGGGAAACCAGCTCCTTCAGGATTGGCTCGACAAATTCCCGAAGGTCGAACGCGTCCTGAAAAACCGCCGAAAGGCCGAGCAGCCCGGAGCCGAGCTGATAGCTGCCGTCGGCGCGCTGCCAGACGAATCCATATTTTTCGAGCGATCCCATCAGGCGCAGGATCGTGCTCTTGTACAGCCCGGTGATCCGGGAAATTTCCGCCAGTGTCAGCACCGGCTTGTCCCGGCGGAATGCGTGGAGGATTTCGAAAGCGCGATCGACCGCGGCAACGCCTGCCTTGGAATTCATGATGTAAGAAACCCCGCCTGTTTTGATATTGTTGTTCTATTTAACAGAACAATGGTCTGTAATGTCAATAAATTTCGTATGCAATTGATGCAGGATTCACAAAGGAAAAGCGATGACCGACCTGCCGACCCGAGTATTTATCAAGGAAGAGGGGCCAAGAGAAGGCTTCCAGATCGAAAAGAAACCGATACCGACGCAGGAGAAGATCCGGCTGATCGATGCGCTGTCCGATACGGGGCTGCGTTATATTCAGGTGACGTCCTTCGTCCATCCCGGGAAAGTTCCGGGCATGGCCGATGCCGAGGCTGTGGTTGCGGGCATGACCCCGCGTGAGGGGATACGTTATGCCGGTCTGTGGCTGAACCAGCGCGGGCTGG
>SBGG01000107.1 GCA_006226685.1 Sphingomonadales bacterium | reverse complement strand
CGATGGCGGCAGTCATCCCGACCAATATCCACCGCATCATGTCGGTGTCGGCATGGAAAAAGCCCATGGATACGCCGCGATTCTCCAGCCAGCGCAGCTTGAAAATCGGGAGAATTTCGAGCCCGTCATAGCCCCGCGATTCGAGTTGAAGCGGCACGGTGACGATATATTTGATGAGCTGATCGAGCAGCAGTACGACCAGCGCCGTAACCGCACCGAGCGAATGGTGGCGGCGACCGGAGGGCAGCGGCGGCAAACCGGCCGTGCTCATGCAAGCAGATCCTCGCACCGGCCGCATAATGCCCCGTCCTCGGTGACATCGGGAAGATGGCGCCAGCACCGGCCGCATTTGTGATGCGCGGTCGGGGTGACGTTGATGCCCTCCCCTTGCTGCTTCACCTCGGCCACAATGCACAATTCCGCCATGTCGATCCCCCCGGCCTGCGTCAGCGGGGGCATCGCCACCTCTGCTTCCAGGCTGGAACGGATGATCTTTTCCCGGCGCAACGGTTCGATCGCTTCATTGACCTGATCGCGAGAGGACCGCAGCGCCGCCCATTTCGCGCCCAACGCCGCGTCTTTCCAGCCCGCATCGACATCCGGCCATTCGAGCAGATGCACGCTGCCCGCATCCGGATAGCGGCTACCCCATATTTCTTCGGCAGTGAACGGGATGATCGGCGCGGCATAGCGGATCAGCGCGTGGAACATCCTGTCCAGCACGGTCCGATAGGCGCGGCGCTTCGCCGTCTGCTTGCCGCTCGCCGGATTGACGTCGCAATAGAGGCAATCCTTGCGGATATCGAAGAAGAAGGCGGAAAGGTCGATATTGGCGAAATCGTTGAGCGCCCGGGTATAACGGCTATATTCGAGCCAGCTTTCGCTCGCCCTGTCCTCAACCACTTCGCGCATCACCACATCCAGTTCGGCAAGGCGATGGAGCATATAGCGCTCCAGCTCCGGCATCTCCGCAACCGGTACGCGCTCTTCCTCGGTGAAGTCGGCGAGTGCACCGAGCAGGTAGCGGAAGGTGTTGCGCAGCTTGCGATAGGCATCGGCCGAGCCGGCGAGCACTTCCTTGCCGATGCGCACATCGTCGAAATAATCGGTACTGGCGACCCACATGCGCAATATGTCCGCGCCGCTCTCATTCATCACCTTGAGCGGATCGACGGTATTGCCGAGCGATTTCGACATTTTTCGGCCCTGCCCGTCCAGCGCGAAACCATGGGTCAGCACCGCCTCATAAGGCGCGCGACCACGGGTGCCGCAGCTTTCGAGCAGCGAGGACTGGAACCAGCCGCGATGCTGGTCGCTGCCTTCGAGATAGAGGTCGGCGCGGGTGCCCTTGCCGTACCGCGCCTCGACGACGAAGCTGTGGGTCGAGCCGCTGTCGAACCACACGTCGAGAATGTCGTTCACCACCTCATAATCGGCGAGATCATAATCGGGGCCGAGCAGCGCCTGATGGTCCGCGCCGAACCACGCGTCCGCGCCCCCGGCCTGAAACGCCTCGATGATGCGGGCATTGACGGCGGGGTCGTTGAGATAGTCTCCGCTCTGGCGATGGACATAGAGCGCGATCGGCACGCCCCAGGCGCGCTGGCGCGAAATCACCCAGTCCGGGCGCCCTTCGACCATGGAGCGGATGCGGTTGGTCGAGCGGCGCGGCACCCAGCGGGTGCGCTCGATCGCGTCAAGGGCCAGATCGCGCAAGGTCGGCGCATTGCCGGACGCCGAAGCAGCAGCAATCTCCGCCGCATTGGAGGCGCTGGTCTTGCGGTCATCCATCGGGATGAACCATTGCGGCGTACAGCGATAGATGATGCGCGCCTTCGACCGCCATGAGTGCGGATAGCTATGTTTGAGTTCGCCCGCAGACAGCAGCGCGCCCGCCTCGCGCAGATCGGTCAGGATCGGGCCTTCCGGGCCGTTGAACTTCGTGTTGATGACGCTGCCCTGCCCGCCCAGCCACAGCCAGTCGTCACGATAGCGCCCGTCGTCCGTCACCGCGAACACCGGATCGATGCCCAGCTTCTTGCAGGCGATGAAATCTTCCTCGCCATGGTCGGGCGCCATGTGGACAAGGCCCGTACCGGCATCGGTCGTGACATGATCGGCGGCGAGAAACGGACGCGGCTTCGCAAAGAAGCCGCCAAGCTTGTGCATCGGATGCTGTGCAATGGCACCGGCGAGCGCTTTGCCGGGGATAGTCGCTCCGGTAACGCTCAAAACATCATTTAACCTACCACCCAAGGCTTCAACCAGATCCTTGGCGACAAGGAAGCGCTGACCATCCAACTGAGCAATGGCATACTCAATATCCTCGCCATAGGCGATGCCCTGATTGGTCGGGATCGTCCACGGGGTCGTCGTCCAGATGACGGCATAGGCGCCAACCAACTCCGGCGCATTCGGGGCCTCGGTGATCTCGAACGCGACGTCGATCTGGGTGCTCGTCACATCCTCATATTCGACCTCGGCCTCCGCCAGCGCGGTCTTTTCGACCGGGGACCACATCACCGGCTTGGCGCCACGATACAGCTGGCCGCTCTCGGCGAATTTCAGCAGCTCGCCGACGATGGTCGCCTCGGCCTCATATTTCATCGTGAGATAGGGATTGTCCCAATCGCCCATCACGCCGAGGCGTTTGAACTGCTCCTTCTGCACGCCCACCCATTTATCGGCATAGGCGCGGCATTCGGCGCGGAATTCCTGCGGCGGAACCTCGTCCTTATTCTTCTTCTTTTTCCGATATTCCTCCTCGATCTTCCATTCGATCGGGAGGCCATGGCAATCCCAGCCGGGCACATAGGGTGCATCCTTGCCCAGCAGGCTTTGCGAGCGAACGATGATGTCCTTCAGCACCTTGTTGAGCGCATGGCCCATATGGATGTCGCCATTGGCATAGGGCGGGCCATCATGCAGGATGAAGCGTTCGCGCCCCGCCCGCGCCTTGCGGATCTGACCGTAAAGATCCTCTGCCTCCCACTTCGCGGCAATTGCCGGTTCCTTCTGCGCAAGGCCGGCCTTCATCGGGAAGCCGGTTTGGGGAAGGAAGACGGTGGATTTATAGTCAGGGGCGTCGGTCATCGGCTCGTCAATCAACAAAAGCTCTGGTGAGCGGGGCGGCAACGCCCCGGAGCGGGAAGCCCGGCCTTACGGCAGGCGCGGCGTCTCCGCAAGGATTTGCCGCGCGGCCTCGCAATCCAGCGCGATCTGGTGGCGCAGCGCCTCCAGCCCGTCAAACTTCTCCTCGCCGCGCAACCGGGCGATCAGTTCCACCTCGATCACCTGACCGTAAAGATCGCCGGAAAAATCGAAAAAATAGGGTTCGAGCAGTTCCTTGGGCGGATCGAACATCGGCCGGATGCCGAGATTGGCGACACCATCCACGCGCACGCCACCGGGCAACCTCGCCCGCACCGCATAAATGCCATAGGCCGGACGCAGATAATGGCCAATCTCCAGATTCGCGGTCGGGAAATCGATCGTGCGCCCCAGCTTGTCGCCGTGCATCACCACACCCTCAATCGCGAACGGCCGGGTCAGCAGGCGCGTCGCGGTCGCGCAATCGCCCGCCTTCAACGCCTCGCGAATACGGCTGGAAGACACAACCTCCCCGCTTTCATCCGCCACCGGAGCAACCGCATCGCTGCGCAGCCCAAGCGGAGCGCCGACTTCCTTCAACACCGCGACCGACCCGCCACGTCCTTTGCCGAAGGTGAAATCCTCCCCGGTCACGACACCCGCCGCGCCCAGTTCCCCGGAGAGCATCGCGACAAAGTCCGTGGCGCTGTGCCGCGCCAGCGCATGATCGAAATGAAACACCAGCATTGCCTGCGCGCCCGCCCCGGCGAACAGGCGCAGCCGCTGGTCGAGCGTGGTCAGGCGAAAAGGCGCTGCATCGGGCTGAAACAGCCGCATCGGATGGGGATCGAAAGTGGCGACGATCACCGGGCGACCTTCCGACCGCCCCCATTCGACCGCGCGCGCGACCACGGCCTGATGGCCCAAGTGGAAACCATCGAAATTGCCCATGGCGATGATCGCGCCACGAAGCTCCTCCGCCATCGGCTGGCGGCTGTCCAGCATCGGAATCATGGGCCAATCCGGCGCGGAATCGGTTGCAAGCATATTGGTCACGACGATCAGCCCTCGTCCCGCCGCCGCAGCGTTACGAAGCTATAGGCGGGGCGCCCCGCCTCCGCCGGACAATCCTGCCGCGCGACCTCCTGCCATATGGCCGGATCGGGCCGCTCCATATGGGTATCGCCCCGCGCCTCGACATGCACTTCGGTCAGTTCGATGCGATCGGCCCGATCCATGAACAAGGCATAGATTTCCGCGCCGCCGATCACCGATATATGCGGCGCATTGGCTATGCGGATCGCCTCCTCCACGCTGACGGCGACCTCTGCCCCCTCTTCCTGCCACCCGGCATCGCGGGTCAGCACGATATGCCGCCGCCCGTCGAGCAAGCCCGGCAGGCTGTCGAACGTCTTGCGCCCCATGATCATCGGCGATCCTTGCGTCAGCGCCTTGAAATGCCGGAGGTCGGCGGGCAATTGCCAGGGCAGCTTACCGTCCCGGCCGATCACGCCATTATCCGCCCGCGCAAGGACCAGGACGATTTCGGGACGGTTCATCGCTCTGTCCTCTACAGTTCCATCCGGGTCACATGACCCATTTTCCGGCCGGTCCGGGCCTCGTTCTTGCCATAGAGATGCAGATGATTGCGCGGATCCGCAAGGATTTCCGCCCAGTCATGGGCATCAGCACCGATCAGGTTGCGCATCACCGCCCCGCGCGCGGCAAGGCTGGTATCGCCCAGCGGCAGGCCGGCGACCGCGCGGATATGATTTTCGAACTGGCTCGTCACCGCCCCTTCGATGGTCCAGTGACCGCTATTGTGAACGCGCGGCGCCATTTCGTTGAAGACAGGGCCGGAGGCGCTCGCGAAAAACTCCAGCGTCAACACCCCGACATAGTCAAGCGCATCGGCAACAAGGCGCGCCAGCGCCCGCGCCTCCTCCACCTGCGCGGCGATGACCGGCCCCGCAGGCACGGTGGAGGTGGCCAATATGCCATCCACATGCACATTGGCCGGACTGTCCCAGAAGCGCACTTCTCCGTCCATGCCCCGGACGAGGATCACCGAAAACTCCTGATCGAAGGAAACAAAGCCTTCGAGAATGGAGGGATTCCCGCCGATGGCCTCCCATGCTGCGGCCGGGTCTGTATCCGGACCGAGGCGCACCTGCCCCTTACCATCATAACCAAAACGGTTTGTTTTGAGGATAGCAGGCGTACCGATCCAGCTCAGCGCCGCCTTCAAATCATCGAGACTGTTGACCTCGGCAAAGGGTGCGGTGCGGCCCCCGCGTTCGGCAACATAGCGCTTTTCCTTCAACCGGTCCTGCGCGATGCGCAGCGCCTCGACCGGCGGCCGGACCACGCCATGACCGGCCAGCGTTTCCATCGCGCCGCTATCGACATTCTCGAATTCATAGGTCAGCACATCGACCGCATCGGCGAAAGCGCCCAGCGCGGCCGCATCCTCATAATCGCCCTGCGTCCACAGGCTGCACGTATCGGCGGCGGGGCCGCCGCTTTCCGGCGCATAAATATGGGTGCGATAGCCGAGACGGGCCGCAGCCATTCCCAGCATGCGGCCAAGCTGACCGCCCCCCAATATCCCGATGGTCGAACCCGGCGGCAATGGCGTCATTCGGGATCCTGCGCGACAGATGCTGTTTGCTTTTCCCGCCAGGCATCGAGCCGGGCGGCGAGCGCCTCATCCCCGGTCGCCAGCATCGCGGCGGCGAGCAGCGCGGCGTTGATTGCGCCCGGTTTGCCGATCGCCAGAGTGCCGACCGGGATGCCGCCGGGCATCTGAACGATCGAAAGCAGACTATCCATGCCGGAAAGCGCTTTGGATTCCACCGGCACGCCCAGCACGGGCAGACGCGTCATGCTCGCAGCCATGCCGGGCAGATGCGCCGCGCCGCCTGCGCCCGCGATCACCACCTTCAGGCCGCGCCCTACCGCGCCGGTCGCATAATCATAAAGACGCTGCGGCGTGCGATGCGCCGACACCACCTTGCATTCATGTGGAATCTCCAGCGCCGTCAGCGTCTCGCTGACATGACGCATCGTTTCCCAATCCGAACGGCTGCCCATGATGACGCCGACGACGGCCTGTCCGTCCCGGTCACCCTGATGCGCCTCTTGCCCCGCCATTTTCCATCCTGTTTCAAACCGCTCTCCCTGCGCGCCTTAACCAGCACGGACGCGGGGGGCAATGCCCAAGTAGCGAATCGCCCGCAGGAATGACGCAAAGGCCCGTCAGAAAAAGCCGAATAAGCCGTTCACCAATCCGAAACGATGAACTGATAGCGGTATGCGATCCAAAGATAAGGCCCGCCACTGACGCTAGCATGATTTTCCGCTATGGTGAGCATATCTGGATAAGGGCGAGGGTTTCATTAGTGGCTTCACATAGCCGGCAAGAACAGGATACGGACCCCGTGAAGCAGTTCACGCGATCGGTGACGATGCTCTCCGATGCAAGCCCGGACATCGATGAAAAATCGTCCACGATCAATGAACTCCGTAACGAGGTGATCGCATTGCGCCGAGAATTGCGGCTGCTGCGCATCGCGAATTCGGAGCTGGAACGGGTCGCGATACGGGACCCTCTGACACCGCTTTTCAACCGCCGTTATTTTCTGACCGCGATCAATGAGCGACTCGATCGCGCCAAACGATATAATAATAAGGCGGCGGTGTTGTTCATCGACGTCAACCGCATGAAATATATCAATGACGCCTTCGGCCACAGCGCCGGGGACTTCGCCCTGATCCATACTGCGCAGATCGTACAGGCCCATATCCGCACCACCGACGTCGCCGCCCGGATCGGCGGGGACGAATTCGCCATCATTCTTGAGGAGGTGGACGAAGAGCAGGCGCTCACCAAGGCCGAACAGATCGCAGAGGTGCTCAAGGCCAGCAAATGTCTGTTCGGAAAGGACATATTGCCGGTATCGGCCTCGATCGGCCTCACCATGCTGCGCGCCGACGATACCGAGGATGAACTGATCGAACGGGCCGACGCCGACATGTACGCCCGCAAGCGCGCCTGGCACGACAAGACGCCCCACAGCCATGGGGACAAGGGGAAAGACGGCGCCCTCCGCTGAGACCCGGAGCCTGACAGACCATCAGGACCGGGGCCACAGACAGCCGCAGGACAATGCCCCGCTTAGCGTTCGGACAGATAATAGCGATCGGTGGCGTTCAGCGCATCGTCAAGCTGATAGACGATCGGCTGCCCGGTCGGGATTTCAAGGCTGGTGATCTCATCATCAGGGATGTTCGACAGATGCTTGACCAGCGCGCGCAGCGAATTGCCGTGGGCGGAAATAATGACCCGCTTGCCCGCCTTCAGCTCCGGCACGATGCGGCTTTCCCAATAGGGCAACACCCGCGCAATAGTATCCTTCAGGCTCTCGGTCGAGGGCACCGCAATACCGGCATAGCGACGGTCGCCGGAAAGATCGAACTCGCTGCCCGGCTCCAGCGGCGGCGGCGGTACGTCAAAACTGCGACGCCAGATATGCACCTGTTCATCGCCATGCTTTGCCGCCGTCTCCGCCTTGTTGAGGCCGGTAAGACCGCCATAATGGCGCTCGTTCAGGCGCCAGTCCTTTTCGACCGGCAGCCACAGCCGCCCCATCTCCTCCAGCGCGAGGTTCAGCGTCTTGATCGCGCGGGTCTGCACACTGGTGAAGCAGCAATCGAAATCGAGTCCCTTCTCCTTCATCAGGCGACCGGCCGCGCGCGCCTCTTCCGCGCCCTTTTCCGTCACATCGACATCCCACCAGCCGGTAAACCGGTTTTCGAGGTTCCACGCGGACTGGCCGTGACGGATCAGGACAAGCATGGGCATTGGGATCGTGCTCCTGGCTGGGATCAAACTCATTGCGAAAAACGCGGCCCTCATAGCGCGTTTCCGCGCCAACGCAACTTGTGCGCATCCACCACTCCCGCGATAACGCCCCGGTCCAGAGAATCGCAATGGGAGATTGAAGATGTCCATCGAACGCCATGTCGTCATTCATGAAGGGGCAGGTGGCCCGTTCGAATCGATGGCCGTATATGATCCGGCGGCGGGCACGCAGCCCGGCCTGCTGCTCTTTCCCAATTTCCTCGGCACCAAGGAATGGGACTTCGCCAAGGCCGAGGAACTGGCCGCCATGGGTTTCAAGGTGCTGGTCGTGGACTTTTACGGTCAGGGCAAGCGCGCCACCGACGTCAGCGACCCGCGCGCGGTCGAGTATATGCATGAACTGGTCGGCGACCGCGCGGCGATGCGCGACCGGCTGCTCGCGGCGCTGGCGGAATTGCGAAAGCTGCCGGGCGTGGACACCGCCAATTGCGGCGCGATCGGCTTTTGCCTCGGTGGCAAATGCGTGCTCGACCTTGCGCGCGGCGGCGGCGACATCAAGGCCGGCGTGAGCTTCCACGGCGTCTATGACGCCCCGCCCTTCCCTAATGCGGAGATCAAGGCGAAACTGCTGATCTGCCATGGCTGGAACGACACTCTCGCTCCGCCGGAAGCGACCGTGGCGCTCGCCAACGAGCTGACCGCGAGCGGCGTCGACTGGCAACTGATCGCTTATGGCCATACCGGCCATGCGTTCACCGCCGACAATGTGCCGATGAACGCGGACAAGAGCTTCGGCTTCCAACCCGACACCAACCGCCGCAGTTGGGCGGCGATGCAGAGCTTCTTCGCCGAGACATTCGGCTAACCCGCCTTCTGCGCGACCTCAACCGGCCCCGCCCGTGCCTGAGCCATGGGCGGGGCCGCTCCGTTTTTCGGAAAACGCTTTGCATGATATGATGTAACATTGTAAAGATTTAAACAGTTTACGATTTCTTGTAAGCCGCAATCATGCCGAACAGGCGGGACCAACATCATGAGCGAACAGCCGCCGCACCACGATGAAGCAGAAACCGGAGCCGATACCCTTCCGTCCCCGGCAACGCCCTATGAAGCATTGGGCGGAGAGCCGATGGTCCGCGCGCTGTGCGCTCGTTTCTACGCGCTGATGGACAGCCTGCCTGAAGCTACCGCCTGCCGCGCGATTCACCCGCCCTCGCTGAAACGCGCCGAGGAAAAACTGTACGAATATCTGACCGGCTGGCTGGGTGGCCCGCCGCTTTATACCGACAAATATGGTCATCCACGCCTGCGCCGCCGCCATTTCGTCGCCCCGATCGGCCGGGAAGAAATTGAGGGCTGGCTATTATGCTTCCACACAGCCTGGAACGAGATCGTGCCACCTTCGGCACTGGCCGATGAAATCGTCAAGCGCGTCGATGCCCTTGGCTGGCACATGGCCAACCGTCCACTGGATAGCGCCAGCGGCGAGCAAGCCAATGACGGCGGCACGGGCCACCACGAGGGGCAGGGATAACCCCTCCCCCTCTCTTCCGGTTTATAACTCCCCGATCATCTCCGCCAACGCCGCCATGCAATCGCGGCCCAGTTGCATGGACCGCGCCGGGCTCCAGCCATAATCGGGGTCGGGCAGATCGTCATGATCCTTGAACGGCATTTCCAGCGTCATGCTGACCGCGCCATAGCGCTCCGCCAGTTGCGCGGTGGACATGGAGAGATTGGCCTTGCCCGGAGGCGCGGACGGATAGCCCAGCCTCGTCTGGAAATCGGGCGAGCGCGCATCCAGCAGCGCGACATAACGATTATAGAGGGCAAGCTGCTCCGGCTTCAGCGACGCCACTCCCTCAAATCCCGCAAGGAACACGCCCGGAATCGCCTCGTCCCCATGCACGTCTATCGCGAAATCGACGCCGGTGCGGTCCATCTCTGCGCGCACCAGAAACACCTCGGGGCTGCGCTCCATACTGGGCGCATCCCATTCGCGGTTGAGGTTGACGCCCACCGCATTGGTCCGCAAATGACCGCGCAGGCTGCCGTCCGGGTTCATGTTGGGGACAATGTGGAAAGTCGCCTTTTGCCGCAACAGCCGGGCAACACTGTCCTCTCTGTCGCACAATCGCTCGATCGCGCCTTCCATCCACCATTCGGCCATGGTTTCGCCGGGGTGCTGGCGCGCATAGAGCCAGACCTGCTTCGGCCCTTCGCCCAATGTCAGCAGATCGAGCGGCTGCCCGTCCAGCGTCAGGCCCAGTTCCTTTTGCGACACGCCGGGCTGAAGCGCCGCCCAGGCGACAAGATCATGGTGCCGCTCCATCGAATAGGGCGCAAAATAGGCGACCCAGAGCGCATTGCCGTCCGGTTCGACCCGGATGGTCAGGCGCCCGTCGGCATAGCTGGTATCGGCGAGCAGCCAGTTTTCGCGATCCTCGCTTACCCGCGCCTTATACCCCGGCCAGCCGTTGGGATAGGCCGATCCGGCACAGTTGGTGATGACCAGTTCCACCTCTCGCCCCGCCGCACCGGCAACGCGGAAATGGAACCATTGATAGAAATCGCTGTCCTTATCGGCGCGAATTTCCAGTTCCGCGCGCCAGAGGGAAGAATCGGTATCGATGGAAAGGACGCGAATATTGCCCGCGTCGAAGGCACTGCTGATCGAAAGGGTCATTTGACCGTTATAGTCTCACCCGAACGCCCCGGATAGCCCCCGAACAAGGCAGCGGCGAGCTTCGGTGCGGCCAGCCCCGGCTGAGAAGCGGGCGCACCGACCTTGGCGCTGGTTTCCGCACGGCCTTCCCAGATCGCCTTACTGTCCGACCGGCGCCGAATCTGCACCGAGAGGCGAGTCGTGACGATGTCCTTGGGCTTGCCCGACAGGTTGATGCCGATGCCGAGACCAAGACCGCTGCCATAGCTGCCGGTCGAACCACCGACCCCGACACTGACCGGCGAACCGGAACCGCTGGCCGCATAGGGAGACCGCACATCCCGGTCATAGCGGATCAGGACGACATATTCGCTCGGCGCGACGGTCTGCCGCCCGGCCTCGTCGGTAAAACCGATGCGTTGCATTTCCTGGCTCACCGCCCCGGCAAAAGTACGAAACTCGATGCTGTCGTCCCTGCCCAGCTCCGCCGCCGGCTCGACAAGAAAACCGCCAGACTGCGGCACCGGTTCTCCGGCATGAAAACGCGTCACCTCGACCGGAGCGATCGCCGTCGTGCACCCGGCAAGGGCGAGGCCACCCGCCATCGCCATCAGGATCAGGCCAATGCGCTTCACCATGTCCGTCTCTCCACTCTCACCCCGGGGCATCGGCCCGGGCCACCACGGAAAATCCCCATCGTCATGCGCATAATATGCCTGCACCCAAGATGAACAAGATGAAAGAAAGACAGATATACGCCATCCCTGCCCAGAACGGGGTGTAAAAAAAGGAAAAACCGGCATAGAGAGGAACTCGCTTTGCAGGGCTTTCCCGCACGGCAGCCGGAGAGTCGATAAAGCAGGCCAATCGCATCCACCGCCCTTGACTTTAGGGTCCAAGCGCCATAGGGGCTGCGCTTCGTTTTTCCGAACACCAGAATCAATATTGAAGGCTGCGTCATGAAGATCCGCAACTCGCTGAAGTCACTGAAAGACCGCCACCGGGATAACCGCGTGATCCGTCGTCGCGGTCGTACCTACGTCATCAACAAGACGAACCGTCGTTTCAAAGCACGTCAGGGCTGATCGCCCCGACCTTTCCGCGCTTCGCCGAAACGATATGCGGATTGGAAATGCGTGAAGGAACAGAGAACCCGGCCCCGGCGGTCGGGTTTTTCGTGTGCGCCAGCGGAAGACGGGGCCCGGAATTTTGGCCGCCCGCCCCCTTCGCAAGACAGCCTCGCTCTCGACAGGTTCGATTTTCCCGAGGCACTCGGGGAACCCGGCCGACCTGAAAATGCGTCAGGACGGATCGGCATTCAGAAGATGACGAGCCGAGAATGATGATTTTGCGTAACTCTTGAAACGAGCCACGCATCCCGTTTCAACGGAGCGCACTCACAGCGGGTGAGCACCGGAAACGCACAAAAGCGTCATCTGGAGGCCGTCAGGGCTGAGGCCGTAGACGACCGAAGGGCAATAATGGGGCCTGATCCTAATCCCGCCCCTTCAGCTCATCCCCACGCAGATGGGCGACATGGATCACATTGGTGGATCCCGGTGTCCCGAACGGCACACCCGCCAGCACAATGATCTTGTCACCCGCCTCGGCAATCCGGGTGCGCAAGGACATGCGACGCGCCTTGCCGATCATCTCCTCGAAACTGTCGATATCCTTCGTCCGTACCGCGTGAACGCCCCAGAGCAGGCCCATGCGCCGGGCGATGTCACCGCGCGGCGTCAGCGCCAATATCGGGGTTTGCGGGCGCTCCCGCGACACGCGCCGGGTCGTGCTGCCCGAGGAAGTGAAACAGACGATGGCGCTTGCCCCCATGGTGCGGGTGATGCTGCCCGCCGCCTCAGCCAGCGCATCGGCCGTGGTCGCATCCGGCTTCGTCTCGGTAAAATGCAACCGGTCGTGATAGCCCGTATCCCCCTCCACGCTGCGCGCGATGCTATCCATCATCGCGACCGCCTCGCGCGGGAAATCCCCCGCCGCCGTTTCCGCCGACAACATGATCGCATCCGCACCGTCATAAACGGCGGTGGCCACATCCGAGACTTCCGCGCGCGTCGGCGTCGGCGCCTTGATCATCGATTCGAGCATCTGCGTCGCGACCACCACCGGCCGCCCCATGCGCCGCGCCGCCGCGACGATATGCTTCTGCAGCGGCGGCACGGCTTGCGGCGGCAATTCCACGCCAAGATCCCCGCGCGCGACCATCACGCCATCGGCCAGTTCCAATATCTCGTCGAGCCGCTGCACCGCCGCCGGTTTTTCGATCTTCGCCATCAACGCGCCCCTGCCGCCCATCAGGCGTCGCGCCTCGGCCAGATCCTCCGGCCGCTGCACGAAGGAAAGCGCAATCCAGTCCGCCTCCTGCTGCATCGCGAAGGACAGGTCGCGCCGGTCCTTGTCGGTCAGCGCCGCGACCGGCAACAGCACGTCCGGTACATTAACCCCCTTGCGATTGGACAATGGCCCGCCAATCTCGACCACCGTTTCGATCCGGTCATGGCCGACCGCCTGCACCCGCAACACCAGCTTGCCGTCATCGAGCAGCAGGCGCGTTCCCGCCTCCAGGGCTTCGTAAATTTCGTCATGAGGCAAGTTGACCCGCTTCGCGGTCCCCGGCGTTTCATCCTTATCGAGCAGGAATTTCTGCCCGGCCTTCAGCGTCACCAGATTATTGGTGAAACTGCCCACGCGCAGCTTCGGCCCCTGCAGATCGACAAGGATGGTCATCGGACGGCCATATTCCTTTTCGAGCGCCCGGATATGGCCCATATTCGCCTCATGCACCTCATGCGTGCCGTGACTCATGTTCAGGCGGAAGGCATCGGCCCCGGCAAGATAAAGACTGCGTATCGTCTCGGCATCCGAACTGGAAGGACCGAGCGTGGCGAGAATACGGACCTTGCGCGCGCGGGGAGGGAGACTTTTCAAGCGAACTCCATGAATGATCGAGGGAACGGCCAGCAACCGTCCCTGTTTTCCTTGATGCGATGTGGCGCTATTCCCGCAGCACGACAAGAATATGACGCGAGGAAACTAGCATGGCCGAATCGAGAATCAATGACGCTGCCGCAGCGGCGGCCTTTCACCGCCTGATAAACCATTTGCAGCGCCGTGCCGATGCCCAGAATGTGGATCTTATGGGGCTGGCGGGTTTCTGTCGTAACTGCCTTGCCGACTGGCTGGCCGAAGCCGACGGCACGATGAGCCGGGACGAAGCGCGCGAAGCGATCTACGGAATGCCCTATTCCGACTGGAAAGCGCGCTATCAGGCCGAAGCGACACCGGAACAGCTCGCCCGGATGGAAGAAAGCATAGCCAGGAACAAGGCGAGCCTTTAAGGACGTCGCCTCATCGATTCACCACCAGCCATCATTGGGAGCTACCATGAGCGAAGCTAATGTCGCCGCCGAGCAGTTGCGCCTGTTCATCGAACGTATCGAACGCCTCGAAGAAGAAAAGAAGGGCATCGCCGACGACATCAAGGACGTCTATCTCGAAGCCAAGTCCAACGGCTATGATGTGAAGACGATGCGCGCTATTGTCCGCCTGCGGAAGCTCGAGAGTCACGTTCGTCAGGAAGCCGAAGCCTTGCTGGAAACCTACAAGAACGCTCTTGGCATCGAGTAGGCAAAATTTGCCGGACATGGCCGCCGGACCGGACGATCGGAGATAAAGCCGAAACGTCGGGGAAGCCGGGCGTGGATGCAGGCAGAGACGAAAGCAGGAAGGGAGACCCGACATGGCACAATCCCCATGGGGATCGAGCGGCGCAGCGACCGGTAACGGCACGCCCGGCGGCGGAGACATGATCGTCACTACCACCAATGCCGTCGAGGGCCGCCCCGCCCGGCATTATCACGGCATCGTCACCGGAGAGGTGATCGTCGGCGCCAATATCTTCCGCGATCTGTTCGCGGGGATACGCGATCTGGTCGGCGGTCGGGCCGGGGCCTATGAGGACGTTCTCCAGCGCGCGCGGGAGCAGGCGCTGAGCGAAATGCGGATGCGCGCGGTCGAACTGGGCGCCAATGCGGTGATCGGCGTGGACCTTGATTATGAGGTGCTGGGTTCGGGCGGATCGATGCTGATGGTATCGGCGACCGGAACGGCTGTTACCCTCTGAGTGCCATCGGGCGGGGGCCACAACGGCCCCGCCCGACCACCCGTGGAAAAGGCAGATAATCCGTCCTGCCTCCCCCGTTCTTGCCCGTCACCCGCGCATAGGCTAGGGCTCTGCCTGATTGTGATCGGATCAAAATCGCGGTCTATCCATGTGCCTTGTCGTGATTTCCGGGCCGTGAAATGTTCCATTTCACTCGAAATCACTCTAGAGAGCGCGTCAAACATCATATCTGACAGAGGGAGCAGGCCGTGGCAGGCCATAGCAAATTCAAAAACATCATGCATCGCAAAGGGGCGCAGGACAAAAAGCGCTCCGCCATGTTTTCAAAGCTTTCCCGCGAAATCACCGTCGCGGCGAAGATGGGCATGCCCGATCCGGACATGAACCCGCGCCTGCGGCTCGCGATCAACGCGGCCAAGGCCCAGTCGATGCCGAAGGACAATATCCAGCGCGCAATCGACAAGGCTGCGGCGGCCGGCGGCGAAAATTACGAGGAAGTGCGTTATGAGGGCTATGGCCCCGGCGGCATCGCGATCATCGTCGAGGCGCTGACCGACAACCGCAACCGCACCGCCACCAACGTCCGCACCGCCTTCGCCAAAAATGGCGGCAATCTCGGCGCGTCGGGCGCGGTTTCCCACGGCTTCGACCGTATGGGGCT
>SBGG01000094.1 GCA_006226685.1 Sphingomonadales bacterium | reverse complement strand
TGGCACCGGGCGGGCGGGCAATATTATCCCAAATTGCAGATCGCCGTCCCCTTCTCTCCGGTTACGGGCCGGAGGCTGCTGCTCCCCGAAGACAGCCCGCCGGAACTGGCCTCCGCATTGATTCACGGGGCCGAGGCGGTGGTGCGCCAGCATGGGTTAAGCTCCGCCCATGCGACCTTCATTGCCCCCGCCGAAGTGCCGCTGTTCGAACAGGCCGGGTGGCTGATCCGCGAGGACAGCCAGTTCCATTGGGAAAATATGGGCTATGCCGATTTCGATGCGTTCCTTACCGCCCTGTCGAGCGCCAAGCGCAAGACGCTGCGCAAGGAACGGCAGCGGGCGCGGGAGGGGCTGGACATCCTCCACCTGACCGGCGACGCGATCAGGCCGGAGCATTGGGACGCCTTCTGGACCTTCTATCAGGATACCGGTGCACGCAAATGGGGGCGCCCCTATCTCACCCGCGATTTCTTCGACATTATCGGCGCGCAATTGGGGGATCGGATATTGCTGATCCTCGCCCAGCGCGACGGGCATCCGATTGCGGGCGCGCTCAACCTGATCGGTGCGGACACCCTTTATGGCCGCTATTGGGGCTGTACCGAGGAAGTGCCCTTCCTCCATTTCGAGCTATGCTATTATCAGGCGATCGATTTCGCCATCGCCCACGGGCTGAAACGCGTGGAGGCGGGCGCGCAGGGCGGTCACAAGCTGGTGCGGGGCTATCGCCCGGTGGCGACATGGTCGGCCCATTATATCGCCGACGAGAATTTCCGCGCGGCGGTGGCGCGTTTTCTCGATCAGGAGCGCCGGTCGGTCGGCGAGGATCGGGTATGGCTCAGCGAGCGCACGCCCTTCCGCAAGGCGGATCAGCAGGAAGAGTGAAAGACGGTCATGCGGTACCGCGCGGTGCGGTTTCGGCCAGCCAGGCGCGGGCCTGCCGCTGCGCCTCGGCGACCTGACGCGCGGTCATTTCTCCGGCGATTTCGGCGCGAAGGGCCTGCCCTTCCTCACTGCCCCCCAAAGCCGCAAGGTTGAACCATTTATGCGCCGCGACAAGGTCGACATCGACCTCCCCGGTGCCGCAACTATAGGCAATGCCCAGCTCGTAACAGGCCTGCGCATTGCCACAAGCTGCATCGGCAATCCTGCTTTCCATCAGAAACCGAGCGGTTCCCATACTATTTGCCACGATCAACCCCCCTCATATTCCTCATATGGGTAGATTTGCGAATCATGGCTAATATTTGGTTAATGCTGGGACCATGGGATTACGCTATCCTCATTTGGTTGATTTTACGTGAAAATTATCGATGAGCCGGGTCTTGCCGAGCCGGGCCGCGACCAGCAGACGGGCCGGATGGGCGAGGGTCCGCACCGGTTCCAGCGATATCGCATCGGCCAGTTCGACATAATCGACCGGGCCGAAACCCGCTTTTTCGATCCGCGCCCGCGCTTCCGCCAATACCCCGTTGGCCTCTTCCCCCGCCTCCAGCCGGGCCACCGCCTCCCGCATTGCGGCGGGCAGCTCCACGGCGCGGCGGCGCTCATCGACCGAGAGATAGGCATTACGCGACGACAGGGCGAGGCCATCCTCCGCCCGGGCCGTGGGCACACCGACAATGTCAACGGGCAGGTCAAGATCCCGCGCCATCCGGCGGATCACGGCGAGCTGCTGATAATCCTTTTCACCGAACAGCGCGACATCCGGCCCGACCTGATTGAACAATTTGCACACTATGGTCGCGACGCCATCGAAATGGCCGGGGCGATGCGCGCCCTCCAGCGGCGCTGTGACCCCGCCGACACCGATGCTGGTGGCAAAGCCGGCCGGGTACATCTCCGCAACCGAAGGCGCCCAGAGAATGGCCGCGCCCTCCGCTTCCAGCAGCGCGGCGTCCTGCGCCTCCTGCCGGGGATAGGCATCCAGATCCTCATTGGGGCCGAACTGCGTCGGATTGACGAAGATCGAGACCACGACATGGTCGGCCCGCTCCTTCGCGGCGCGGACAAGGCTCATATGCCCCTGGTGCAGCGCCCCCATGGTCGGAACCAGCGCGATACGCCCACCGCCCCCGGTGCGCAGTGTAAAAAGGGCTTCACGCAGCGAGGCTATGTCACGGATCAATTGCACGGTGAAAAAGGCTCCGGTAAGGCAGGGTCCGATCCGCAACGATGCGGGTGACGGACAACAGTTGAAAGACGACCTCGTAGGTCTCGGAAGGATTCGGGAAACTCCATGGCCGGTGCGCAGACACATATTATCGTTTTCGCCAATGAAAAAGGCGGAACCGGCAAATCGACCACCGCCGTGCATACCGGCGTCGCGCTGGCGGCAATGGGGCACAAGGTCGGCATACTCGACCTCGACCCGCGTCAGCGGACCGTGACCCGCTATATGGAAAATCGCGCCGATACCGCCCGACGCCGCGAGATCGACCTGCCGACGCCGGAATTCCGCGTCTTCACCGGGCAGGACGAGGCGACGCTTGATGGAGACTATCGCGCGCTAGCGGAAGGGAAGGATTTCCTGATCGTCGATACGCCCGGCCGCGACGACCCGTTTGCGCGCCATATGGCGGCCCGCGCCAATACGCTGGTCACGCCAATGAATGACAGCTTCGTCGATTTCGACCTGATCGGCCAGGTCGATGCCGAAAGCTTCAAGGTGAAGCGGCTTTCCTTCTATTCGGAGCTGATCTTCGAAGCGCGCAAGAGCCGCGCCAAGGTGGACGGCGTGTCAATCGACTGGGTGGTGCTGCGCAACCGCGTTCAGCATCATGACGCCCGCAACAAGAAGCGCGTCGGCGACGCCCTTACCGAACTCAGCCGCCGCGTCGGCTTCCGGGTGATACCGGGCCTGTCCGAGCGCGTGATTTTCCGTGAGCTTTTCCCGTCCGGCCTCACCCTGCTCGACAAGGGGCATCTGGGCGATCTGGGCTTCAGCCACCTGACCGCGCGGCAGGAATTGCGCGAAATGGTCGCGGGTCTCGCCCTGCCGATGGTGGAACGCGCCAATGAGGAAGAAACGGAAACGAGCGGCGCCTGATGGGATTTCTCAGCCTCGCTCTGGTGATTGCCGCCGCCTGGCTGGTGTTCACCGGGCGGATTCAGCGCCTGACTGGCAAGGACGGCGTGATGCTGGGCCTTGCCATTGTCGGCGCGGTGGCGGCGGCCCGGGGGCAGGTGCTGATCGGCGGCCTGCCATTGCTGCTCTCCACCCTCTATGCGGTACGACGCCTGTGGCCCCGGCGACGGAGGCGCCCGGCGCCCTCCCCCGCGCCTACCCGTCCCGCCGAAGCCGCAGCACTGCGCGATGCCCGCGCGCTGCTCGGCGTGGACGAACGGGCGGACGAGGCGGCGATCCGTGCCGCGCACCGGCGCCTGATCGCCAGAAATCATCCCGATGCGGGCGGCACGCAGGCGCTGGCCGAGAAAATCAACGAAGCCCGCACCATCTTGCTGCGTCATATACAGGATAAAAAGGGGTCGCACCCTTCACCCTCCGACTCCCCCCAAGAACCGACAGGATCGTCATGACCCACGCATTCCACCCCACCACCCTGCGCGAATATGATATTCGCGGCATCATCGGCGAAACGCTGGGCGATGCCGACGCCTATGCCATCGGACGCGGTTTCGGCACGCTGATCCGCCGGGCCGGGGGCAGCAGAGTCACGGTCGGCTATGACGGCCGCGTGAGTTCGCCGGTGCTGGAAGAAGCGCTGGTGCGCGGCCTGGGCGACAGCGGCATCCACGCGGTCCGCATCGGCATGGGGGCGACCCCGATGCTATATTATGCCGAAATGACGCAGGGCGTGGACGGCGGCATCCAGATAACCGGCAGCCACAACCCCGCCAATTATAACGGCTTCAAAATGGTATTTCAGCATCGCCCCTTTTTCGGCGAGGATATTCAGACGCTGGGAAAGATGGCCGCGGCCGGCGACTGGGACGACGGCAGCGCGGGCAGCGAGAAGATCGACATTCTCGATGCCTATGTCGCACGGCTGGTCGAAGGATTTGACGGCAAGGCCTTCCGCATCGGCTGGGATGCGGGCAATGGCGCCACCGGCCCGGCGCTGGAGAAGCTGGTCAAGCTGCTGCCTGGTGAGCATTATACGCTCTTCACCGAAGTCGACGGCAATTTTCCCAATCATCATCCCGATCCTACCGAAGAGAAGAATCTGGCCGACCTCAAGGCGCTTGTCGCGGAGAAGAAGCTCGATTTCGGCATCGCTTTCGACGGGGACGGCGACCGGATCGGCGCGATCGACGGCGAAGGCCGGGTGATCTGGGGCGACCAGTTGCTGATGATCTTTGCCGAGGCAGTGCTGAAGGATGTGCCGGGCGCCACGATTATCGCCGATGTGAAGGCGAGTCAGGCTCTCTACGACCGGATCGCCGAACTGGGCGGCAAGCCGTTGATGTGGAAGACCGGCCACAGCCTCATCAAGTCCAAAATGAAGGAAACAGACAGCCCGCTCGCCGGAGAGATGAGCGGCCACATCTTCTTCAAGCATCAATATTATGGCTATGACGATGCGCTTTACGGCGCGGTCCGTCTGATTCGCGCCGCCACCACGCTGGGCAAGAGCGTGACCCAGTTGCGCAGCGACATGCCCGCGATGATCAACACGCCGGAAATGCGCTTTCAGGTGGATGAAAGCCGCAAATTCGCGGTGGTGGACGAGGTACTCGCCCGGCTGAAGGCCGCCGGGGCACAGGTCAACGACACGGACGGCGCCCGGGTCAACACGCCGGACGGCTGGTGGCTGCTGCGCGCCTCCAATACGCAGGATGTTCTGGTTGCCCGCGCCGAAGCCAGGGATGAGGCCGGCCTTTCCCGGTTGATGGCGCAGATTGACGACCAGCTCGCCCAATCGGGGATAAAGCGCGGACCGCAGGCCGGGCACTGATTCGGAGGAATCGCGACGGCGCATGAAGGCCGATCAGCATGATATTTTCATGACAGCAACGTTACGGAAAGCGTAGTTTTCCGCCACAGTTGCAAGAAATGCAATCATGCTTATTTTTTTCGCACTTGCGATATTTTTGCTGCGGATGCACAAAGAGCCTGCCTTTCAGGCATCCTCTCCTAGAACTTTCCAACCGCCCTTCGGGGCGGTTTTTTTTTGACCGTTCAATCCGCGGCGGATGCGGCGCACTCATGGCCATCGCCCGATGCATAGGGCCGACCGCAACGGGCGCACAGGCAATCATCCGTCAGCGCAAGGCCATGAGTGACGGAAACGCGATCGTCGAACAGGAAACAATTGCCGCGCCACAGGCTCTGTTCGGCTGGAATCTCCTCCAGATAACGCAGAATCCCGCCCTTCAGATGATAGACCTCCTCACAGCCGATGCTGCGGGCAAAGGCGGTCGATTTCTCGCACCGGATACCGCCCGTGCAGAACATAGCCACCGGAGGCGGTGCCTTACCTTCGGCCTCCCATTGATCCTTCATCGCCGAAAACCAGGCCGGAAACTCGCGGAAGCTCCTGATTTCAGGATTTATTGCATCTGCGAAGGTACCGATCTCCACCTCATAATCATTACGGGTGTCAATCAGGATCATATCCGGCCGATTGAGCAACGCATTCCAGTCTTTCGGTTCGACATAGATGCCGGCGTCACGCACCGGGTCTATCCCCCCGACCCCCATGGTGACGATTTCCCTCTTCAGCTTCACCTTCATCCGCTCAAAGGGATGCGCCCGCGCCGTTGAATATTTGACATCCATGTCCGCACAGCCGGGCAGACGACGCAAATAGCCGATCAACCGCTCCATCGCATCGACCATACCCGAAACCGTGCCGTTTATACCCTCCCGCGCGAGCAGCAATGTCCCGCGAATATCGAGATCATCACACAGTTCCAGCAACGGACCGCGCATCCCTTCGGGATCATCGAAAGAAGTGAAATGATAGAGCGCCGCAACGCGCAATCCGGAAGAAGCGATGGTGGAAGGACAATCATGCATGACCGCGCCTATAGCGCCGGTCGCATCCTGAGCATAGATGCATGGAAATACGGCCCGTCATAGTCGGAAATGACCAGATTATGGGCATAATTTCGGATTATATTGTATAATTCAATCTATCTCCCCTCCCAACCTTTCGATATACTCCCGCTTCAGGTGGGGAACAAACGACATGGCCTATAAATGCCATGCATCAGGAGGGATAGATATGCGCAGGCGCGTTGAAAGGCTCGCTCACACCACTGCGATCGCGGCGGTGTTTTCCATCATTTCGGTACCTTCAGTAAAAGCGCAGGAGGCGGCCTCGTCCACACCGTCCTCCGAAGAGAATTCGGTCACGACCAGGGATTATGACGTAAATGCGATCATCGTCACCGCAACCCGGCGCGCAAGCCCGCTGGTCGACGTACCGATCGCCGTGTCGGCCCTGACCGCGCAAAGCCTGCAGAACAGCGGTGCCAATGACATACGCCAGCTCAACCAGCTCGCGCCGTCCCTGCTCGTTTCTTCCACAGGCAGCGAAGCCAATGGCGCCGCGCGCATTCGCGGCGTCGGCACGGTCGGCGATAATCCGGGCCTCGAAAGCTCGGTCGCGGTGTTCATCGACGGCGTCTATCGCTCCCGCACCGGCGCGGGCCTGACCGATCTGGGAGAAATCGAACGGGTCGAGGTACTGCGCGGGCCGCAAGGCACGCTGTTCGGGCGCAACGCCTCGGCAGGCCTCATCAACATCGTCACCAAGGGGCCGGAGTTCACTTTCGGCGCCAAGGGAGAGATCACCTACGGCAATTATGATTATTGGCGCCTGTCGGGCAGCGTCACCGGGCCGTTGAGCGACAGCATCGCCCTGCGCCTCGACGGCGTATGGTCGAAACGCGACGGCTTCATGAAGCTGGTCGATACCAGCGGCGCGAAGGTCGGCGACACCAATGATCGCGATCGCTATATGCTGCGCGGGCAAGCGCTGATCGAGCCGAGCGACGATCTTTCGATCCGCCTGATCGCCGATTACACCCATCGCGACGAAAGCTGCTGCGGCGCGGTCTATATTTCGACGCGGGAAGTGATCGATCCGACCCCCGGCGTTCCGGGTGATGCGATCGACAATGGTCCCAGCCGTATCGCCACCATATTGGAAGCGATCAGCGGCCAGCCGCTGACCGTCGACCCCTATTCGCGCACGACCTCAATCACGCCCGGTCGGGACTATGTCAGCAAATTGCGCGACTGGGGCCTCTCGGGTGAGATTAATTATGATTTCGGCGCGGCCAAACTCACCAGCATCACCGCCTATCGCGATTATAAATCCCGCGACTATGGCGATTATGACTATAATGCTGCCGACATTCTCTATCGCGATCCCAATACCTATCGCCAGTTCCGCACCTTCACACAGGAATTGCGGCTTCAGGGATCGGCGTTCAGCGACGCGCTCGACTGGCTGGTCGGGGGCTATTATTCCCATGAAAAGCTGACGCTGCGCGACAATATCGTGTTCGGCGCCGATTATGGGCGATTTTCCGCCTGTCGCCTGATGGTGGGCACCGGCGCGACGCCCAACCTCTCCCCGGCGCAACTTTCGCTTTGTGGCGCGGCGATCGACGGTAATCCGCTGACCCCGGACATCGGCAACCTGATCGCGGGGACGCAGGCCAATCTCAACGCAGGCCTTACCGCCGCCTTCATCAATGCCGGCATGTCAGCGGCCGCAGCCGCGGCGCAGGCGGGAGCGATCTCATCCGGCCTGGGCACCGGTCTTTCCGCACTGGCCACTATCCCCGGCGGCACCGGCGATACCGATGCCCGCTATCGCCAGACCAGCGAGAGCTTCGCCCTCTTCACCCATAATATCGTCCACATCACCAAGGGCCTCGATCTGACGCTGGGCCTGCGCTGGACCCATGAAAAGAAAAAGCTGGCGGCAAGCTTTGCCAACAACAATGCGACCTGCGCCGCGCTTCAGGCCAGCGGCCTGCCATCCATCGCCACCAACAGCGCACTGGGCAGCGCGGCGGCGCTGGCCGGGGGCATATTGACGCTGGGCTGCCTCGGCAACAGCAGCACGGGGCTGAACGCGCTGAACCTGAACGACGGTTTTTCCGACGATGAACTGTCGGGCACGGCCGTCCTCTCCTATAAACCCATGTCGGAAATGTTGATCTACGCCAGCTATTCGCGTGGATATAAAGCGGGCGGTTATAATCTCGACCGGTTCGAACTGGGTAATACCGGCCTGTCGGCGCTGGCGACGTCTCCGGCGACCTATTTCTTCCCGCGCACCAATGCCGATGCGTCGACCCTGCGATTTTCCGCGGAAAAAGTGGATGCGTTCGAGGTCGGCCTGAAATACAGCGCCCGCAAATGGGGTGTGAACATCGCCGCCTTCCGGCAGGAGTTCAGCGATTTTCAGCTCAACACCTTCAACGGCACCAGCTTCGTCGTCCAGAATATCAACGGATGCGATGAGGCCCTTTCGGCCGGGGGAACATGCGGCAATGTCGGACCGGGCCTCATCAGCCAGGGAGTCGAGCTGGAACTGAGCGCCACCCCCGCCCGCAATGTCCGCATCAGCGGCGGCATGACCTATGCACGCACCAAATTCCGTAACCGGCTGGTCGGCAGCGGGGATGGTGCGACTCCGCTCGATCCCGCCCTGTTCCTGCTCCCCGGCAGCTTCAACAGCAATGCCCCGGAATATGTAACCACCGTCAGCTTCGCCTGGACTCCGCCGATCGGGACTGGCGGCCTTACCGGCCTCGTCTATTTCGACGGGCGGATGACGAGCGATTTCAACTCCGGGTCCGATCTGTTCCCCGAGAAGATGCAGGACGGATTCAGCGTGTGGAATGCCCGGATCGGCCTACGCGGGAAGGAAGAGCGCTGGGCGGTGGAATTCTGGGGCCAGAATATCTTCAACACCAAATATACGCAGGTGGCGTTCAATTCGCCGCTGCAGGGCAATGGCTCGGTCGCGCAGGTGCAAGCTTTCGGTTCGCCCGGATTTGCCTCTGGAACCCAGCTTTTCTCGGCCTATCTGGCCGAACCGCGCACCTATGGCATCACGCTTCGCGGTAAATTCTGAAATAGCTGCTACATAATTTAAAAGGCTGCCCCGGATTTCCGGGGCAGTTTTGTATCAAGCGCTACAAAGTCAAATCGGATCGAAACATCCGAAAACCCGGAAAATGCGGCCCAACAAAGCTTTGGGCCGCATTTCCGATCCGATCAAGATCTAATTTCTTGCGCCGAACAGGGCCGTGCCGACCCGTATATAGGTCGCGCCCAATGTCACCGCCGTCTCATAATCACCCGACATGCCCATGGACAAGCCCTTAAGCCCATGATCGCGCGCCAGCTTCGCCAGCAACGCGAAATAGGGCGCAGGCTCCACCCCGACCGGCGGCACGCACATCAGTCCTTCCACCGTCAGGCCCACCGACCTGGCCTCCGCCAGCAGCGCGGGCAGGTCCGCAATCGCGCATCCACCCTTTTGCGCTTCGTCGCCGATATTGACCTGAATGAAGCAGGGTAAATGCCGGCCCTGCTTCTCCATCGCTTCGGCCAGCGCCCTCACCAGAGACGGCCGGTCGAGCGAATGGATGACATCGAACAACGCAACCGCTTCGGCGGCCTTGTTGCTCTGCAACTGCCCGACGCAATGCAGGATGAGATCGGGATAGCGCGCCTTCAGTTCCGGCCATTTCGCCTTTGCCTCCTGCACGCGATTCTCACCGAACTGGCGATGGCCCGCTTCGATCAGCGGCAGAATCGCCTCGACCGGCTGGGTTTTGGATATGGCGATGAGGTTCACATCCCCCGGCTTGCGCCCGGCCAGCCGCGCCGCCCTGGCGATCGATGCGCGCACGGTTTCAAGCGGACTGGAGGAAGCGGTGTCGGGGCTGGTCTGAGTCATGGTGCGCGCTATAGAGCATTTTCGAGGCGGCTGAAAACAGCCGGTGACTCGGAAAATGCGACACAGGGAAACAGGAAGGCATGGCCGGCACACGGTCCTGCTCCGGGGCAGCCAATGGGATATTCGAAATTTCGGCCCGGAAGACATCGGGCCCGCCATGGTAGGCTTTCTGTCGGCACCCCGTCATCGCCTCCGCGCGCCCTGCCCCGGTTATGGCTGTTTACCGATGAGCGCGTGACCGACGACGCGCTGATCGCGGCCATTGCCCGGCTGCCACGTAGCAGCGGGATCATTTTCCGGCATTATGGCCTCGACCATGATCGACGACGGCGGTTATTCGAGCGAATAGCCGGTCTTGCGCGCAGAAAGGGCCTGCTGCTGCTGTTGGCCGGGGCGACGAATGGCATCCGCCAGACCATGGTCTGCGGTCGGCACAAGGCCGCATGGATGGACCGGGCTGCGCGCCCCTGCCGCCGCGGCCTGCTCTCCGTGGCAGCCCATGATGCGCCCGACCTGATCGCCGCGCGCCGTGCAGGGGCCGATCTTGCTTTTCTGTCCCCGGTCTTTCCCACCCGATCCCACCCGGATGGTCGCACGCTCGGTCCGGTCCGGTTCGGCCTGATCGCCCGGCAGGCCCGATTACCCGTGATTGCGCTGGGTGGGATGGACCGGGCCCGTTTTCGCCGGTTGAAGGCTCTGGGCGCCTATGGCTGGGGAGCGATAGATGCGCTGACGCTCCGGCGCGGCGGATCATGACGCCGGATCGGAACCGGTCAGTCGAACCTGCGGGAGTATCGACAGAAGATCGAAAAAGGCGGAAGAATCCGATCGGGTGAAAGCGGCCCCGATCCTGAGAAAACAGAGATTCTGACCACCGCTCACCCCGACAGGATGAACCCGAACCCGTAAACCGGATCAGAATTTGAAGATGGTGCCGATGTAAAGCGCCTGATTGTCCTGACGCTGATCGGTGATCGGCGCGAGGCGGTTATCAGGACCGGCATAACGCACACCGGCCGTCACGTTGAGGTTACGGGTCAGCGAGTAGCTGCTGCCGACATCAACGCTGTACGGACGTTCACCGGTCAGAGTCTGTGGCCCGCTGCCGACATCACGGCGCGCATCGACCAGCACATTGGTCTTCAACCGCGACGGCTTGCCCTTGCCTGCGCCGCCCTTGTCGAGCGAGAAATTGCCAACCCCGGCCAGATCCAGCGAAACCGGATCAAGCGGCTTACGGCCCACCGTTTCAGGCAGAGCAAATTTACGCCAGCCGCGCGACGCATCCAGATTAAATGCCAGAGGCGTGAGATTGAGCGAGGATGCCCGATCATCGGACCGGCCCGCACCGCGATCGGCCCGGACCAGCACGGTAATCTCACGCCGGCCGCTCATCGACCCGCTGGTCGGCGTGAATCGGAAGTTGCGGGCATTGCGGCTGACCGCGGCCCGCGCATAGGCCGAAGACAAACGCTCGTCACGAATCGTCGGCGTGAAGGAAGAAATGCTGCCCAGATCGTCGAGCGAAACGGGCATGGCGGAATGGCCGCGCAGAAGGTCGGAAGCAGCGCCGATCGCGGGCGCGGCGAGCGCGGCGGAAGCTATGCCCGCCACTGCGATTATCGCGATATGCCCCCTGAACCCGGCCATAATATAAAATCCGACTCTGCAACCACCCTTTTATATGTAAAGGACGATAGGCGAAGGATCCGGGAATTTCCACCCGGACACCGCTAAAATTTCCGCTTGTTGCACAAAATACACAGTCCGCCGTCACCCCGCCAAGGAAGCAGCGGAGTCCGGCTTTCCGAACCGATCCCGTTTCCGCCGCCTCTCCGCCATTGCCGGGCTTGCCGATTGGCACAGTCTGGCTATAGATGCGGCAAGCGATCCTGTCGGGACCGGACGCCTTATCCGTTTCCGCAATGTAAGAAAGTACGCCATGACCGTGCGGTTCACGTCCACCCTGTTTCCCGGCAGCCTGTTGCCCCGAATGCTCGCCCTGACGGCGGTCGCGGCGCTAGCCGCCTGCGGCGGCGGCAAGGGCCGGCCAAAGGCCGACATCGCCGCATCGAAGGTAACGACGATCGGCGTGAACAGCTATTTGTGGCGCGCGACCCTCGACACGCTGTCTTTCATGCCGATGCTTCAGACCGACAGCAGCGGCGGCGTGATCGTTACCGACTGGTATGCCAATCCAGATGCGCCCAATGAACGGATGAAGCTGACCATTTCGATTCTCGATCAGGATCTGCGCGCCGATGCGCTGCGCGTCGCCGCCAGCCGGCAGGTGATGCAGAACGGCCAGTGGGTCGATGCGCCCGTAAAGGCCGCGACCGTGCAGAAGCTGGAGGAGATCATCCTCACCAGGGCGCGCGACCTGCGCCGCTCGGCCGTCAATCCGGGCTGATCGCCGTCTTAATCCAGCTATTTTAAAGAAGGCGGGGCGGGCCGACCGTGCCCCGCTGGGGAGCCGAAAATCATGCAGAGGCGCTTCAATCCGTTGGAAGCGGACGCCAAGTGGCAGCGCATTTGGGACGAGAAGCAAAGCTTCCGCGCCGACGACACATCCGACAAGCCGCGATCCTATGTGCTGGAGATGTTCCCTTATCCTTCCGGGCGCATCCATATCGGCCATGTCCGCAATTACACGATGGGCGACGTACTCGCGCGCTTCCGCCGGATGATCGGCCATGAGGTGCTGCACCCGATGGGCTGGGACGCGTTCGGCATGCCCGCCGAAAATGCGGCGATGGAAAAGAAGGTCCATCCCGGCGACTGGACCCGCTCCAACATCGCCAACATGAAGGCGCAGCTGAAACGCCTTGGCTTCGCACTCGACTGGAGCCGGGAGCTGGCGACCTGCGAGCCCGATTATTATGGTCAGGAACAGGCGCTGTTCCTCGATCTTTATGAGGCGGGCCTCGTCTATCGCAAGGAAAGCGCGGTCAACTGGGACCCGGTCGACATGACCGTGCTCGCCAATGAGCAGGTGATCGACGGCAAGGGCTGGCGTTCCGGCGCGCCGGTGGAAAAGCGCAAGCTCAACCAGTGGTTCCTGAAGATCACGCAATTTGCCGACGATCTGCTGGATGGGTTGAAGACGCTCGACCAGTGGCCGGAAAAAGTACGGTTGATGCAGGAAAACTGGATCGGCAAGTCGGTCGGCCTGCAATTCCGGTTCAAGCTGGATGCCCCGGTCGGCGACATTACTGAGCTGGAAGTGTTTTCCACCCGTCCGGACACGATTTTCGGCGCAAGCTTCGCCGCCGTCGCAGCCGATCATCCGATCGCGCTGGCGCTGGCCGAAAAGGACGCGAACCTCGCCGCCTTTGCCGAGGAGTGCCGCAAGACCGGCACCGCCGCCGCCGAGGTCGAAACGCAGGAAAAGAAGGGCTATGATACCGGCCTTTCCGTGATCCATCCGTTCACGGGTGCCAAGCTGCCGCTGTTCGTCGCCAATTTCGTGCTGATGGATTATGGCACCGGTGCGGTGATGGCCGTGCCCGCGCATGACCAGCGCGACCTGGATTTCGCACGCAAATATATGCTGCCCACGCCGCGCGTGGTGTCGCCCGATGGCGAAGACACGCCGGTCGGGGATGAGGCATGGACCGGGCCCGGCGCGCTCATCAACTCCGATTTTCTGAACGGCATGGAGATCGAGG
This sequence comes from Sphingomonadales bacterium, assembly GCA_006226685.1. Taxonomy (GTDB): domain Bacteria; phylum Pseudomonadota; class Alphaproteobacteria; order Sphingomonadales; family Sphingomonadaceae; genus Sphingobium. Next base: position 61,168 of record SBGG01000094.1, on the reverse strand, counting down.
CCGCCAAGGCCGCCGTCATCGCCCGCGCCGAAACCGAGGGCTGGGGGCAGGGGACCACCGTGTGGCGCCTGCGCGACTGGGGCGTTTCGCGCCAGCGTTACTGGGGTACGCCGATCCCGTTCATCCACTGCGACGATTGTGGCGTGGTGCCGGTGCCGAAGGACCAGCTTCCGGTGACGCTGCCCGAGGATGTCAGCTTCGACATTCCCGGCAACCCGCTGGAACGCCATCCGACCTGGAAGCATGTCGACTGCCCCAAATGCGGCAAGGCGGCGCGGCGCGAGACGGATACGCTCGATACCTTCGTCGATTCGAGTTGGTATTTCATCCGTTTCGCCAGCCAGCCGGACGACAAGCCGTTCGACAAGGCGGTGGCCGAACAATGGCTGCCGGTCGGGCAATATATTGGCGGGATCGAACATGCGATCCTGCACCTGCTCTATGCCCGTTTCTGGACGCGGGCACTGAATTATTGCGGCAAGATCGACGTGAAAGAACCGTTTGCGGGCCTGTTCACGCAGGGCATGGTCACGCACGAAACCTATAAGGATCCGGCAGGACACTGGCTCGCGCCGCAGGATGTCGAAAAGCGCGGCGACAGCCTCGTTACGGTCGCAGGCGGGGAGCCGGTGACTATCGGCCGCGTCGAGAAAATGTCGAAGTCGAAGAAGAATGTCGTCGATCCCGATGACATTATCGACCAATATGGCGCGGACGCGGTCCGCTGGTTCATGCTGAGCGACAGCCCGCCGGAACGCGACCTGCCCTGGACGGCCAGCGGCATCGAAGGGTCCTGGCGGTTCGTCAACCGGCTGTGGAGGCTGTTCGGCGAGGCCGGCGATCAGGGCGAGGGCGGCACCAACAAAGGTGGCGAGGACAGGGGCGGCACCGACAAGGCGCTCACCCGCAAGCTGCACCAGACCATCGACGGCATTGCCAAAGATATTGAGGCGCTGTCCTTCAACAAGGCGGTGGCGAAGATATACGAACTGACCAACGCAATCGAGAAAGCCGGACCATCGGCGAGCCGCACGGACGCGATCCGCGCGCTTGCCCTGCTGGTCGCGCCGATGGTGCCGCATCTGGCGGAAGAGGCGTGGTCCGATATGGGCTGCGAAGGCCTGATCGCGGATGCGGCGTGGCCCCCGGTCGACCCGGCAATGCTGGTCGAAGATGAGGTGACGATCGCCTGTCAGGTGATGGGCAAGCTGCGCGATACCATCACCGTGCCCAAGGGCCTGCCGAAGGATGAGCTGGAACGGCTGGCGCTCGCCGCGCCCAATGTCGCCCGCACGCTCGACGGCGCCACGCCGAAAAAAGTGATTGTGGTGCCCGACCGTTTGGTCAATCTGGTGATATGAAGCGCGCGCTCGCCACCCTTGCCGCCCTGACGGCCATGCCTGTGCTGCTGTCCGCCTGTGGCCTGCATCCGCTTTATGCGGACGGATCCAAAGGCGCGGTGGCGCAAGGGCTGGGCAGCGTTACGATCGACCCGATCGAAGGGAAAGGCGGCTGGCTGGTGCGCAACGCGCTGCACGACCGGCTGGAGGCGATTTCCGGCGGTAATGGCCCGCATTATCGGCTGGCGGTGAGGCTGGACGACCAGATTACCGGCTTCGGTATCCGCACCGACGATGCGGTGACGCGGGAACGCCGCACGCTGCGCGCCCGCTATCAGCTGTTCGACACGGCCACCGGCACGGTGGTGATGGATGCGACCGCAGGATCCGATGTCGGCATCGATGTTGCCGGCAGCGAATATGCGACCATCGCCGCTGAAGATACGGCGCTGGAGCGGCTGGCAAGCATCATCGCCGACCAGATCATCACCCGCATGGCGCAGAAGGTCGCCGCCGATCAGGGCGCAGCGGCCGCCAACCCGTGAAGGCCAATCGGTCCCAGATCGAAAAGGCGCTCGACGCGCCGCCATCCGACCTGCGTCTTTTCCTGCTTTATGGTCCTGACGAGGCGGGCAGCCTCGCGCTGATGAAGCGGCTCGAACGGGCGATGGGGGAGAATGCGGAACGTATCGATATGGATGGGGCTACACTGCGGGCCGATCCCGCACGCCTATCGGACGAGGCCGCCGCACTCTCGATGTTCGGCGACAAACGTTGGATTCGCGTAACCGGCGCCGGAGAGGAAAGCGTAGCCGCCGTCGATGCGCTGCTCGGCGCGGCGCAGGCGGGCAACCCGGTTATCCTGCTAGCGGGTGCGATCCGCGCCACGTCGAAACTGGCAAAACTCTGTCTCGATCATCCGGCGGCCATGGCCTTTGCCAGCTATGTTCCCGACGAGCGCGAGGCGGCGCAGATCGCCGTCGGCATCGCACGGGAGCAAGGGCTGCGCCTGCCGCCGGACATTGCCCGGCGCATCGCCGATGTCGCCGGGAACGACCGGGCGCTGATGGCCGGCGAAGTGGAAAAGCTCGCCCTTTATTGCGACGCCGCGCCGGAACACCCCGCCGAAGCGACGATGGAGGCCTATGAGGCGCTGTCCGCCGAAGCGATAGACGCCGATATCGGCCCGCTGGTCAATGCGGTGCTGGGCGGCGATGTTGATCGTCTCCACCATGAGCTCGCCATGCTGGCGGCCAGCGGGACACCGCTCGCCGCGATCACCCGGCCGCTGCTTTCCCGCGCGATGCTGATCGGCGCGATCCACGCCGAAGCCGAGCGCAACGGCGGCCTCGACCGTGCGATCGAGGCGCAGGGGAAGGCGATTTTCTGGAAGGACAAACCCCATGTCCAGCGGCAGGCCCGCAACTGGCCGGCGGAGTCGATCTCGCGGCTGATGCATCGGCTGCTCACCGCCGAACGGGCCACCCGCGATTCGCGCGGACCGGGGGAAGTTGTGGTGCGGCAGGAACTGCTCACCATTGCGCGGCAGGCGGCGCGGGGGCGATAGGGCGTCCTGTGCAAAAATGGAAACCGGTCTCGCGCTTGAAACGATGCGACACCAGGGTCTGAAACGCGCAATCTATGTCAGATCCAGCGCAGCGCGCTCCGGCAACGGTTTCCCGGGGAGAACGGTTCGCGGCCCCTTGCGGCGGGGAAGAGGAACCCGCATATTCATGCCATGGACAAGATCAAACTAACCGAAGCCGAATGGCGCGACCGGCTGACCCCGGAGCAATATCATATATTGCGCGAAGCAGGCACGGAACGGGCCTTTACCGGCGCCTATGAACGGATGAAGGCGGCGGGAGTCTACCTCTGCGCCGGATGCGGTACCGAGCTGTTCTCGTCCGCAAAAAAATATGACAGCGGTTCGGGCTGGCCCAGCTTTACCGAGCCGGTGACGGACGAGATCATCGACGAACATGTGGACATCAGCCACGGTATGCGCCGGGTCGAGGTGCGGTGCGCCCGCTGTGGCGGGCATCTTGGCCATGTCTTTCCGGATGGCCCCGCCGAAAACGGCCTGCGCTACTGCATCAATAGCGCGTCGATGGAATTCCAGCCGGACTGAGGCATCGCATGTAGAATCGGGCACTGATTTTACATTGAAAACAATGCCATAACAAAGACAGAGCGGGTGCAGCCAGCGCCTGAGTCAATGCGTCATCTCCTCAAAAGCTGACGTCATTACGCCAGAACGATGCCTGCCTCCGTTCAGTCGAGGTTCAATCCCGTCATGGCTTGTGAAAGGCGGCTTGCGGCGGATTCTCCGTCAGGCTAAGCCGGGAAAATAGTATCAGCGCGGACTCATTACGGCATGGCGAAGCCTAAAAAGGCGAAAATCTGGTTCGTCCGTCTCCTCAAGACAGGCATAGTGCTCGGGCTGGGCGGTCTTATCGCGCTGGTCGCGGCGGTTGTCGTCGCGATGCAGTCCCTGCCGAGCTTCGAAAGCCTCAAATCCTCGCCCAACGGGCAGATGATCCGCGTGCATGCGGCGGACGGCAGCGTCATCGTGTCGCTCGGCCCCAGTTTCGGCCGCTGGCTCTCCTATGACCAGATTCCCGATATAATGACCAGGGCGATCGTCTCCGTCGAGGACAAACGCTATTATCATCACCCCGGCGTTGACCCGATCGGCATGGCCCGCGCGACCTGGTTCGCGGTCGAGAACCGGGGCACCGGGCGGCGCATGCAGGGTGCATCGACCATTACGCAACAGCTCACCCGCAACATCTTCCTCAACAACAGCTATTCCTTCGGCCGCAAGGTGCGGGAGATGATCCTCGCGCTCGCGATGGAACGCAAATTCTCCAAACAGCAGATATTGGAGCTGTATCTCAACAAGGTCTATTTCGGCGGCGGCGCCTATGGCATCGACGCCGCCAGTCGCAAATTCTTCGGCCACCCCGGAACGAAGCTGAGCCTGCCCGAAGCCGCGATCATCGCCGGTCTGGTCAAGGCGCCCTCCAGCTATAGCCCCACCGCCGATGCCGATGCTGCCCTCGGCCGCGCTGGCGTCGTGCTCGACGTGATGCAGGCGAACGGGACGATCAGTTCGGCCGAGCGGGCCGGGGCCGATCTCGATCATGTCGCAATGGCGCCCGAACCGCCGCAGAACAGCGTGCGCTATTTCACCGACTGGGCCTTGCCGCAGCTCGACACGCTGATCGACGAACCCAATGAGCCGCTGGAGGTTTACACCACCATCGACCTCGGCATGCAGAATGCGGCAACGGCGGCCTTGCGCGCCAATGCTCCCAAAGGCACGCAGGCCGCGCTGGTATCGCTGGATAAGGACGGTGCGGTGCGCGCGATGGTCGGCGGCCTCGATTATGTCTCGTCCAACTATAACCGGGCCACCACGGCGGAACGACAACCCGGATCGGCGTTCAAGCTGTTCGTCTATCTGGCGGCGCTGGAGGCTGGCTATACCCCGGAAACCGCGGTGGTCGACGAACCGGTGGATATTAATGGGTGGAGCCCGCGCAACAGCAATGGCCGCTTTGCCGGGGAGATCAACATCCGCACAGCCTTCGCCTATTCGATCAACACGGTCGCGGCGAAGCTGGGGCAGGAAGTCGGTTTCGGCACCATCGCCGACATGGCCCGCCGTTTCGGCATTACCACGCCGGTCAACACCCATCCATCGATGGTGCTCGGTTCATCCGACGTGCGCCTGATCGACATGACGCGGGCCTTTGCTTCGGTCGCGCGCAAGGGCATTGCCGTCACCCCTTATGGCATCACCAAGGTGACGACTGCGGAAGGCCGTGTGCTCTACACCCATCAGGACGACACCAGCCGGGTGCTGGTCGCCCCCTGGGTCGCGGCGGGGATGACCGACCTGATGCAGACGGCGGTCAATACCGGTACCGGCCGCGCCGCCCAGATCGGCCGTCCGGTCGCTGGCAAGACCGGCACCACTACCGCCAACAAGGACGGATGGTTCCTCGGTTTTTCGAGCGGCATCACGACCGGCGTATGGATGGGCCGGGACGATGCGAAAGCAGTCGGCGGCCTTGCCGGGGGCAGCGCGCCGGCGCGGGCCTTTGCTTCCTTCATGAAAGTGGCGGTGGCGAAACGACCGGTCGAAAAATTCGATACCGAAGTGACCCTGCCGGAATGGCAGCTCGAACCCGATAACGAAGCCTATTATGGCGGGCCGGACGATGTCCGCTATGTCGATGAGGACGGAAACCCGATCCCCGGCGCGGTCGAAGACGGCCCCTATCCCAGCGGCCCCGATGCCGTCGATCCGGTCGAAACGCCCCCGGCACGGCTCGACCAGCAATGGATCGACAATGTGCTGGGCCGAGATACGCAGCGCAATCGACAGCCGTCCGAACCGAAACCGCAGGGCACGGGAACACCTCGTCCCGCGCAACCGGCGCAACCCGGCGGTGCCACTCGTCCGGCTACTCCGCCATCTTCGCCGCCCGTGCCGTAACGGCGTGATTCCCACCGGGGATCGGTCGGCTGCGATAGAGGAAAGGGTGAAGGGCGGTCGGAAACGATCGACCGGAAATCGCGGCCAGGGTCTCAGACCCGGTGCAGTGCCGCTCCATAGGTGCGCAGCCAGGCCCGCGCCGGGGCCGGATCAGCCCCGAGCAACCGGGCATGGGCAGCGTGAAAGGCCGGGCTGTGATCCATGTGGAGCAAATGCGCCACCTCATGGGCGACGGTCGCCAGTCGCACCTCCGGCGGCGCCAGGATCAGCCGCCAGCTATAGCGGATAATACCGCCCGACGAACAACTCCCCCAGCGGCTGCGCGGATCGCCGACCCGGACCGAGGCGACGGATAGCCCCTCCCGCGCGGCAATGAGATGGGTTTCGCGGGTCAGCGTCGCCAGCGCATGCGCGCGCAGCCAGCGCGCCACCCGCGCCGCCACCTGTTCTTCCGGCCCGCCCAGCCGCAATTCCGCGTCCGCCAGCACCGGAGTGCGCGCATGCGCCCGGTCCCATGATATCTGGCATTCCACACCTTCGATCATCAGCGTCGCGCCGGGGCCGAGAGGTGTACGTTCGGGGGCCGCCGCCATCTGGCCGCGAATCCAGCTTTCCTGCCCCTGCGCCCAACGTAACGCGTCGCGCATCGCCCCGCGCGCCGGCATCGACAGCAACACCCGTCCTCCGGCGCCATCATAGCGCAGACGATAAGAGCGGGCGCAGGGATAACGGCGGACCAGCACCGGCAGGACCGTACCGTCGACCAAAAGGGTCGGTTCAGATTTCCCGCTCGACAAGATGATCCTCCAGATCCAGCTCATCGCTTTCCCCGACAGTCCATCCCCGCACCGACTCCCCGGCGCGATGCACCGCTTCCCGGTCGCCGCAGATCAAATAATGCCAGTCGGGCAGGGGAAGCCCCTCATTGCGCAGGCGATAGGCGCAGGTCCGGGGCAGCCAGACGATATCATCCACCGTTTCCGGGGTGAGGCGCACGCAATCGGGCACATAGCTATTACGCGTTTCATAATGCATACAGCAGGCCCGCTCCGCATCGAGCAACCGGCAGCGGACATTGGTGAAATAGATCCGGCCGCTATCCTCATCCTCGACCTTGTGCAGACAGCATTTGCCGCAGCCGTCGCACAGCGCCTCCCATTCCGCATCGTTGAGCGCGCCAAGCGGCAAATCCCAGAAGCGCGGGCGCAGCGACGTCATTTCACCCAGCGGTCGAGCGTCTTGGCCACTTCCTCGGCGCTGCCCTCATCGACATCGGGCGTCACCGGATCATCGACCGGGATCAACGCGATCGGAGCGCCGTCCGGATCGAATAAATAAGGGGTGCGGCTGTGGCTGACGAGATAATCCGTCGATCCCTGCGGCCGTTCCTTCATATAGACGACGACGAATTGCTTCGCGACGGCGGCAATCTCTTCAGGGGTTCCGGTAAGACCGATGAGCTTCGGATGAAAGGCCGATACATAATTCTTCACCACCTCCGGCGTATCGCGTTCCGGATCGAGCGTGATGAAAATCGGCTGCACCTTCGCCGCACGGTCGGGCGCCTGCTTTTCGAACTGGCGGAAACCCTGCGCAATGCGCTGAAGATCGACCGGGCAGACATCCGGGCAATAGCTGTAGCCGAAATAGACGAGCCTGTAGCGGCCCTTGAAATCGCTCCAGCTCCGCTTCGCGCCATCCTGATCGGTAAGGGTGAAAGGGCCGCCAATCCGCGCACCCGCGAGATTGCCTTTCTCCACACCGGCCTTTTCCTGCTGCCCGGCCGGAGCGCCGCCGCACCCTGCCAGCGCCACCATGAGCCCGCCCAGCAGGCTCGCTATCGCTATGGTCTTCTTCATGGGGACTGTCCCTAAAACATTTCCTCAAGGATTTCGACCCGCAACGGACCCGGGACATTTTATCCCGCCCCGCACAAATCCGGGCATTGCAAAGCATCATTTGCGGGCAGATAAGAGGGACATCCACTTCATCGTTTCTTTTTCACTTCCGGGCATGACATGATGACAAGACGCGTAATTTCGTCGGCAATCCTCACCCTGATATTCTGGCCGGGGATCGCATTCGCCCAGTTTTCGGACGGCTATAATTTTCTGAAGGCGGTGCGCGACCGCGACGGCACCAAGGTGACCGAGATTTTGGGGAAGCCCGGATCGACCATCGTCAACACCCGGGATGCCTCCACCGGTCAGACCGCGCTGCACATCGTGGTCGAACGCCGGGACAGCGCATGGCTCGGTTTCCTGCTGTCCAAAGGGGCGAACCCCAATGTCACCGACGGGCAGGGGACGACACCGCTGATGCTGGCGACCCGGCTGCGCTTCATCGAGGGCGCGCAGACCCTGCTCGACAATGGCGCGCAGGTCGACAGGGCGAATGACAGTGGCGAAACCCCGCTGATCCGTGCGGTTCAGTTGCGCGACCTGCCGTTGATCCGCCTGCTCGTCAGCAAAGGCGCCAATCCCGACAAGGCCGACACGCTGGCGGGCATGTCCGCCCGTGACTATGCGAAACGCGACGGACGCAGCCAGTCGATCCTCGACATATTGGACAATGCCAAGACCGACAGTTCGAAACGCGGGCCGGTGCAAGGCCCCGTATTCTGACATTTGCCCCGGCCAGAAGATAATGGCCAAAAAAAGCTCATCGAGTAAAAAAGACGGAGAAGGCATTTTTCGGCCTTCTCCGTCTTTATATCATTTCGGTCCCTGTTCGCTTCCGATCGGATCAGGGGCCCGGTCTGTCAGCGATAGAAGATATGATTATCGATGGTGGCGACCCGGGCGCGGCCCCATGACGGAGAAACGCGACGCGCATGGAAATAGAGCGCGCCTTCGGCCCGGCTTTCCCATGCATTTTCTATCGCGATTCGCGCAATGGCGATCGCCGTCTTCCATGCCGGGCGCTTCTCATTCGCCTTGGGCAGAACGCCACCGCGCACAAAACTGAACTGGCGAGGCTGCTTTATGACGCTGCACAGGCTGTTGGCGAAACGCGATGAGTGCGAACGATTGATGATGACGCGCGCAACCGCAAGCTGGCCCTCCAGGCTTTCGCTGCGCGATTCATAGAAAATAGCGGTGGCGAGGCAATTGGCCTCGGTATTGAGCGGCTCGGTGGTATCGACCGCGCGCACCATCGCCGCAAGCGAGGGAAAATCACGATCAGGAACCGCAATCATGTCTTCGGCGCGCGGTGTGGAGGACAGGCTATCCTCTTCGGCCGTCACTGTCCGTGCCTGCGGCCCGAGCGGCTGAACCACTTCCTTATAGGGCGCGAACCGGATCGTGCGGGGAGTCACTGCGTCCGAATGCAATGAAGAAGAAGGAGAATCCGTCGTCATATCGGAGGACGGAACAGACGGAACCATATCATCCGCCCTGGAGGCACCGCTCGCGACCGCTGCGGTAACCGAACATGTAACGAGTGCCGCAAACAGCGCGGACTTCACCCGGAAACTCATATAAATCCAAAATCATGCGGTTGGTCGGCTCGAACGTCGCATCCTCTCTTATATATCAGACGCCGTGCCGCCCCCCGTCTGCGTGTTTACCGCTTTCCGTCCCTTAACGGACGGCAATCGGCAACCTGCGCATGGGCTTAATGCAGGCGCGCCCCTATATGCAGAGCGACCTCTATGTCAATCACCTGTTAACATTGCAGCGGCGAGTTGTTCCCCGTTCGGGACATCCAGTTCAATTACCCACAGATCGGGGTCCGCATGGCAGCGACGATCAAGATATTGTGTAATCCGCTCTTCATCGCCCCAGGAAGACACCGCAACAGGGGCGATCGCATAGCCTTTTTCAAAGTCGGCTACCCTCTCGAACAGGCGGGAATGATGGTTCTCATCCGGGCATTGGAGGAGGATCGCACCGCTGATCTCATCCCCTTTGCGCAGCACGGTCGCGAAGCCGCCTTCGGCCTCCGTCCGGCGGATAAGCGCCTGAACCAGAAGCCTGCTGCGCAGCCGTTCGGTCATGCGCCGGGATTATAACCGGGAAGCGCCGACAATTCATGCTGCGATCGCATGAAGGTTCCTGTGCCACGGCCGATTTCCTCACCGCTTTCGTCGATCAGGCTGGCCTCGGCGACATAAACGCGGCGGCGCCCGCTGACCCAGCGGCCTTCGGCCCGTACCTTTCCGCCCTTGAGCGGGCGGGTGAACAGCAGGTTAAACCCGGTGGTCAGCAGAAACCGATCGCTGACGAGACTGTTCGCCGCGTAAAAGGCCGCATCGTCGAGCATCTTGAAATAGACGGTGCCATGCACTGCGCCGGCGGCATGATAGACGGTTTCATCGACGGTGAATTCGATCACCGCATGGCCCGCAGAGGGAATGATAAGCCGGGAAGCAAACAGGCGATTGATCGGCGCCGAGGCATAAAGCCGTTCCAATGCGCGAAAATGGGCCTGCTCCCCGCTGGGCGGCGAGCTGTTGGATCCCTCGGGCAGTTCGTCAGGCCGCGTCACGGGCCTCGGCTCCGGCCAGCAACGCCATCAACGCCTCGTCCGATCCCGCGCCGCGCAGACGGGCAGCGTTCAATCCACCCCGCAAATAGCGCGAAACGCGCGCCAGTGTCTTGAGATGTTCCGCCCCGCTATCCGCAGGCGACAACAGCGAAAAGATGATATCGACCGGCTCGTCATCAACCGCATCGAACGGAATCGGCGTTTCGAGACGCAGCATCAGGCCATGAACCTTATCCAGCCCCTCAATCTTGGCATGGGGAATCGCGATTCCTTCGCCAAAACCCGTCGATCCCAGTCGTTCCCGCTCCATCAGCCGTTCGTAGACCATGGCGGAAGACAGGCCATAAGCCTGCTCCGCCATCTCTGCCAGCTTCTGGAACAACTGTTTCTTGCTGGTTACCGATATCCGGGCGGAAACAGCCGCCGGAGTTAGGAGATCATGAAAATCGGTCATTAAATATGGCGCTCTGACTGTTAGGCGGAGCGAAACCCGCCCCGAAAACGCCAGAGTCCCCCTTCAACTCATCCCGGCGTCAAGATTGATACTCTCAGGCCCGGCGGCATAATCGCAGCGCGTCTTAACGTCAACCGCGAGGATACCGCCCTTTTCAGGCCTGAGAGCATCGACGGATCGTCAGACGCGGGGTTCCACCCAGCCGATGGACCCATCATGGCGACGATAGACCATATTATAGGCAGAGGTTCCCGCATTGATGAACAGCAGCGCATTGGTGTTGCGCAGGTCCAGCATCATCACCGCATCGGACACGCTGGTTTCCGGAATATCGACGCGGGTTTCGGCGATGATGAGGGGCGCTTCCGCCGGTTCCTCTTCCTCGGTCGCCGATGCGAAAATCGTATAGGCCGCATTGTCGAAATCCATGCCGTCGAGACCATTTTCCGGGTTACGCGCGGCTTCGGCGGCGGCGGTCTGAAGGCTGCGGTTCTTCAGGCGGCGCATATAACGGCGAAGCTGCTTGTCAATCCGTTCGGCCGCAACGTCGAAAGCGACATGGGCGTCCTGCGCCTCACCCGCGCCTTTCAGGATCAGGCCCGACATCACATGGCAGACGATATCGCAATGAAATGCGCCATGCGGCGCCTTGCGGAACGTCACCTGCGCCGAAATGGTTCGGGAGAAATATTTATCCGCGATGGTTTCCAATCGGGCCGAGACATGCTCCTGAAGCGCTTCACCGGTTTCGACCTGATGACCGGAAATACGAATGTCCATCTGAAGTTTCTCCTTTGCTTTTGCGGGACGGGTTACCCCCGGCCCGATATAGGGAACGGCGCTCAGACCGGTTCCGTCCTTGCCGCCTCGCTGCCCCAAAGCGGGTCGTTAAGCGACTGGACGAAAAGTCTGTGCCGTTCCAATTCCTCTGAAAGGGGGGTGAAAATGCGTGGTGGCCGCTGGGGACGGGACGTGACAGTTTCCACCGAAACACTGTCAGCCGGGGCGCTATCCACGGATATATCGGTTTCCGCAAGCCCCAGGCCAATCTGCCGTCCACCGGTCAGCTCGATATAGACCTGCGCGAGCAATTCGGCGTCCAGCAGGGCGCCATGCTTGACGCGGTGGCTGCGGTCGATGCCGTAGCGGGAGCAAAGCGCATCGAGACTATGTTTCGCACCGGGATGAGCGGCGCGCGCCATCACCACCGTATCGACCATCCGATCGAGCGATATTTCGGGGCGACCGCAACGGCCCAGCTCATGATTGAGGAAGCCGAAATCGAACCGGGCGTTGTGCGCCACCAGATTGCTGTCGCCCAGAAATTCGAGCAGTTCCTCAACCCGATCGGCAAAGAGCGGCTTATCGGACAGAAATTGCTCGGAAAGGCCGTGCACCGCCTGCGCCGCCGCCGGCATCGATCGCTGGGGGTTGTAATAGCAATGATAAGTGGCGCCGGTCGGAACCCGGTTCACCAGTTCAATGCACCCCATTTCGACAAGCCGATCGCCCGAAAGGGGATCAAACCCGGTCGTTTCCGTGTCGAAGATGATTTCGCGCATCGACTCTATGACCTTCTATACCTGCACTATCGACCTGCTTTACCGCGAAGGCAAGCAAGCAACGCACGAACCTGCCCCCGGGTACGGTGAAAGCTGGTGCCTGTATCGATGATATGGTCGGCCCGGCGACGTTTCAATGCATCGGGCGCCTGCAGGCGCAGAATCGAACGGAATTTCCCCTGCGTCATGCCGGGACGCGCAAGCACGCGGCGACGTTGCTTCCACGCCGGAGCGGTCACGACGATCACACCGTCCAGCCGACGCTCGCCATGGGTTTCGAACAGCAGCGGAATATCGAGAATGACCAGCGGGCGCGACCGGTACAACCGCAGGAAACGGCGTCGCCCCTCCTGCACCATCGGATGGATGATCGCTTCCAGTTCCTTGCGGCGATGGGGGTGGGCAAACACGATCGCGCCCAGCTTTGCCCGGTCGAGGCCCAACGGCCCGGTGGTGCCGGGAAAGGCGGCCTCGATCGCGGGCAGGGCATGCCCGCCGGGACCTTGCAGCCTGTGTACCTCGGCATCGGCATCGAAAACCGGCACGCCAGCCTTGACGAACATCGCCGCGACCGCGCTCTTGCCCATGCCGATCGACCCGGTGAGGCCATAGACTTTCGCCATGGATCAGGCCGCCGTCAGCAGGGCGCGCAACTCCGCATCATGCTCGCGCGGAGCCTCGGCATCGAAAAAGATGTCGAACGCAAGTGCCGCCTGACCGATCAGCATTTCGAGGCCATCGATGGTACGCAGACCGCGCGCGCGCGCATCCAGCAACAACTGCGTATCAAGCGGGGCGTACACAATATCGTAGACGACCGCATCTTCGGGCAGGGGAGCAAGATCGAGCCGCAGGGGCGGCTGACCGGTCATACCCAGCGGGCTGCTGTTCACCAGCAGATCGACCGGCGGCAGCGGAGCGTCCATGCCGATCACCCGGCCCTTCACCCCGGCGCGATCGAGCAGTGCCTGCCCCTTTTCCGCGCTGCGCACCATGATGCTGATGTCGGTGACGCCACTCTGCGCCAGCGCATAAAGGATTGCGCAGGCCGCACCGCCCGCGCCGACGATCAGGGCGCTTTTTCCCTTCCAGCCCATTGCCTGCAACGGCGCGAGAAATCCGCCCGCATCGGTATTGGTTCCGATCAGCGGCCCGCCGGTTTCGCAGGCAATGGTGTTCATCGCCCCGATCAGGCGGCCGACCTCTGCCGGATCGCTGACATAATCCATCACCGCGACCTTGTGCGGAATGGTGACATTACACCCTAGCCAATCCGGATCCGCCCGCCTTTTCAGAAAATAGGCGGCCAGTTCCGCATGACGCACATGGGTTTTGCGATATTCGGCCTCTATCCCGAGCTTTTCGAGCCAGAAATTATGGATGAGCGGCGATTTGCTGTGCGCGATCGGATCGCCGATCACTTCGGCATAGGGAAGGGGGCTTTCGGTGTTGCTGTCAGTCATCGTGCCAGAACGCCGCGCACGCGCAAAAAGTCAAGCAGGGCGAGCAGGGGGAGGCCCTGAATCGCGAAATGGCTGCCCTGTATCGCGCTGAACAATTGCGCGCCCGGTCCTTCGATCCGGTAACAGCCAACGCACCAGCAGCACTTGTCCCAGTCCCCGTCGAGATAGCTGTCGATGAACGCATCGGACAAGGGCCGCACCGTCATCCGCGCCTTTTCGATATGGCGCCAGACCGGCGCGCCCTGCTCGCAGATTACGGCGGCGCTGTGGAGAAAATGGGTTCGCCCCGAGAGCAGACGCATGATCCGCGCCGCATCCTCCCGATCCACCGCCTTGTCGAGCATCGATCCGTCATCCAGCTCCAGCGTCTGATCGCATCCCAGCACCAGCGCGCCCGGATGGCGGGAGGAAAGACGCAGGGCCTTCAACTCGGCAAGCGCATCAGCAAGATGACGCGCATCATGCCCCTGTGCACGAAATTCCTCCTTGAACGCATCCTCATCGACATTGGGAGACCGGGCTTCGAACGGCACACACGCGGCCTCCAGCATCGCACGACGGCTGGAACTTTGCGAGGCGAGGATCAGGGACGGGACAGTCATTATTCATCCCCCACGGTCGCCTGTCCCATCACCCGGTGATTGAACAGGTTGATGATCGCAGCGGCAGCTTCCTCGATCGACCGGCGCGACATATCGATCATCGGCCAGTCATGATCGGCAATCATGCGCCGGGCGAAACCAACCTCCTGCTGTACCCGATCGATATCGACATAGGCGGTTTCCGGCGCCTGATTGAGCGAAAGCAGCCGGTTGCGGCGGATCTGCACCAGCCGGTCGGGATTGATCATCAGGCCGACGATCATCGGGTGCTTCAGCCGGTACAGCCGGTCGGGCGGCGGCGATTCCGGCACCACCGGGATATTGGCGGTCTTGTACCCACGATTGGCAAGATAGATGGAGGTCGGCGTTTTAGAGGTGCGCGATACGCCCACCAGGATGATGTCTGCATCCTCCCAATTTTCCTCGCCCACCCCGTCATCATGAGCGATAGTATATTGAATCGCCTCGATCCGGGCGAAATAGGCTTCGTCCAATATATGTTTACGGCCAGGCCGATTGCGCGTTTCCTGCCCCAATATGTTCGACAAGGCATCGGTGACACTATCGAGCGGCGCGACATGGGGAAGACCGAGCGCCCGGCATTGATGTTCCAGCTTGCGTCGCAGCACCGGGTTGAACAGGGTAAAAAGCACGAGGCCCGGGTTGTTGGAAATCTCACCCAATATGCGCTGAAGATGATCCTCCGAACGCACCATCGGCCAGAAATGGCGGACTGCCTCCACATCCTCAAACTGGGCAATGACGGCCCGGACGATGTTTTCAAGCGTTTCTCCGGTAGAATCCGAGAGCAGATGGAGGTGTAAACGGGTCATGCGGATGACTCTGTTGGGGAGCTGTGGATAAATCAAGGGATAGGAATGTGGATAAATCCATTCCCATGGTTTTTCCTCACTGAGCGATCATTTACCCACAGCTAATCCAGACAGGGACAAATTTATCCACAGGTTGTGGATTTCGTGGATAACTTGCCAGATTTCCCGTGAATGAGAGCAGAAGGATTATCCCGCCCCTGTTGGCAAAAGCGGGGACAGCGCATAAACCCCGTCATCAACCGACCAACAAATTTCAACAACCAGATTCTATAAAATAAGGAATATAGGCTTCCATGTGTTCGGCGTCTGTCAAACCCCTCCTGGCCGTACTTCACGGCGAACGTCGATCCATGACACCCAGATGGATGATGCGTCAGGCCGGTCGCTATCTGCCCGAATATCGCGCGTTGCGGGCCGAAAAGGGCGGGTTTCTTGAGCTGGTCTATGACAGCGCCGCAGCGGCCGAGATCACGTTGCAACCATTGTTGCGGTTTGGCACGGGGGCCACGGGCTTGCAGGCCGCAATCCTGTTTTCCGACATATTGATCGTTCCTTATGCAATGGGTCAGAAACTCTGGTTCGAGGCAGGGGAAGGACCGCGTCTCTCCCCGATAATGGCCGATACAGAAATAACGGAACTGGCGCCGGACTGGTCGCGTTTCGAGGCGATTTACGAAACGGTGCGGCAGGTCAAAGCCCGGCTGGAACCGGAAACAACCTTTCTTGGCTTTGCAGGAAGTCCCTGGACGATCGCCACCTATATGGTCGCAGGGCAGGGCAGCAAGGATCAGGCGATGGCGCGCAGGCTCGCTTATACCGATCCAACTCGCTTTCAGGGGATTATCGATGCGATTATTGATGCCACTGTCCCCTATCTGATCGGTCAGATCGATGCGGGGGTCGATGCGGTGCAATTGTTCGACAGCTGGGCGGGCAGCCTGTCGCCGATTCAGTTCGAACAATGGGTAATTGCCCCCACGAAGGAGATTGTGGACAGGCTCAAGGCCAAGCGGCCGGGCGTGCCGGTAATCGGCTTTCCCAAGGGGGCGGGCGCGAAACTGATCGACTATGCCGCCGGAACCGGGGTCGATGCGCTCGGGCTGGATGAGACGATCGATCCTTACTGGGCCAATGCCCATCTTCCTGTCGGGCTTCCGGTGCAGGGCAATCTCGATCCGCTCGCGCTGATCGCGGGTGGCGAGGCGCTTGACCGTGCGATCGATCATGTCGTGGCGGCATTTCCGGACCGGCCCCATATTTTCAACCTGGGCCACGGCATCATCCTCGACACGCCGATCGATCATGTCCACCATATGCTCGGCAGGCTGGAGCGGCTGGCAAACTGATGCTATCGGGTCGATCGCGATTTCCTGACCGGCGATTCATTCCGATCGGCCGGACGATCATGGCGGGAGGCGACAGATGATGAATTTTCTCGGCAACGCCTATTTCTGGGTGAAGGCGGCGCATATCATCTTCGTCATTTTCCTGATGGCGGGTCTGTTCATGATGCCGCGTTACTTCATCTATCATCAGGAAACGCCGATCGGATCAGAGGAAGACCGCAAATGGATCCATCGCGAGCGCAAGCTGAGGACCATCATTCTCAATCCATCGCTCATCATTGTATGGATATTGGGCCTGATGCTGATGGTGAATATCGAGGCATGGACCATGCCCTGGTTTCATCTCAAGCTGCTTCTGGTGCTGTTGCTGTCGGCCTATCATGGCTGGATGATCGGTTATTCGAAAAAGCTGGCGCGGGGGATCAGGCCGCTGTCCGATCGTCAGTTGCGGATGCTGAACGAGGTTCCGGGCATCATGGCTGCGGCCATCGTCATTCTGGCGGTCGTGAGACCGTTTTGAATATCGCCTGAGCGAGGCTGTTTCACGGTCGCTTGACTTGGCGACCGGCACATTATAACGCGGATATTGATCCTGTTGCAGCGCGGTTTGCAGAACGCCTTTTCCGATACCGTCATCGCTGCCTTTTTCCTTTTACAACTCATTGTTTCCAAACCGGAATCCTTCCATGCACCTTAAAGACCTCAAGAAGCAGACACCCGCCGATCTCGTCACCATGGCAGAGGAATTGGGGGTGGAAGGGGCTTCCACCCTGCGCAAGCAGGACCTGATGTTTGCAATCCTGAAAGTGGAAGCCGAAAATGGCGAGCAGATCATGGGCGTCGGCACGATCGAGGTGCTGCCCGACGGTTTCGGCTTTCTGCGCTCGCCCGAGGCCAATTTCCTCGCCGGGCCGGACGACATTTATGTTTCGCCCAATCAGGTACGCAAATATGGCCTGCGGACCGGCGACACGGTTGAAGGCGAGATCCGCGCCCCCAAGGATGGGGAGCGCTATTTTGCCCTCACGCGCCTTATCAGCGTCAATTTCGATGATCCGGACGCCGTACGCCACCGGGTCAATTTCGATAACCTGACGCCGCTCTATCCGACCCAGAAGCTGCGTCTCGATACGCTGGACCCGACCGTCAAGGATAAGTCGGCCCGTGTCATCGATATCATCTCTCCGCAGGGCAAGGGCCAGCGCGCGCTGATCGTCGCGCCGCCGCGCACGGGTAAGACCGTGCTGCTGCAGAATATCGCCAAGGCGATCACCGACAACCATCCAGAAGTGTTCCTGATCGTACTGTTGATCGATGAACGCCCGGAAGAAGTCACCGACATGCAGCGGTCGGTGAACGGCGAGGTGGTTTCCTCCACCTTTGACGAACCGGCGGCGCGCCACGTGCAAGTTGCTGAAATGGTTATAGAAAAGGCAAAGCGCCTGGTCGAGCACAAGAAGGATGTGGTGATCCTGCTCGATTCTATCACCCGCCTCGGCCGGGCCTATAACACGGTTGTTCCCAGTTCCGGCAAGGTGTTGACCGGCGGTGTCGATGCCAATGCCTTGCAGCGGCCGAAGCGCTTTTTCGGCGCCGCGCGTAATATCGAGGAAGGCGGTTCGCTCTCGATCATTGCCACCGCGCTGATCGATACCGGCAGCCGTATGGATGAAGTCATCTTCGAAGAGTTCAAGGGCACCGGCAACAGCGAAATCGTGCTCGACCGCAAGGTCGCCGATAAGCGCATCTTCCCGGCACTCGATGTCGGCAAGAGCGGAACCCGGAAGGAAGAGCTGCTGGTCGACAAGGCCAAGCTCACCAAGATGTGGGTGCTGCGCCGTATCCTGATGCAGATGGGCACGGTCGATGCGATGGAGTTCCTGCTCGACAAGATGAAGGATTCGAAGACCAACGAAGACTTCTTCGATTCGATGAACCAGTAACCGAAAACCGTCACCAGATAGGGCGTTAGCCATAATCATGTTTGAAATCCTGGCCGCAGCCGTCTCTGCCGCATCCGCTCCCGTCGGATCGTTATCCGATATATGGGCGCATATTGTGGCCGATTTTTCCAATATCGGCTCACCGGCTGAACTGGCGGCTTTCGGTCAGGTATTGATGATCGACGTGTTGCTGGCGGGTGACAATGCGATTGTGGTGGGCGCGCTGGCGGCTGGATTGCCGGATTCTCAGCGCAAAAAGGTCATCCTGATCGGTATCCTGGCCGCGTTGGTGTTGCGTATCGGATTTGCGCTGGTCGTTACGGAATTGATGCAGATTGTCGGCCTCATCCTTGCAGGTGGGTTGCTCTTGCTATGGGTAAGCTGGAAAATGTATCGCGAGCTTCACCCGGCGGGGGATAATGCCGGATCGCCGGAAATTGCCGGTGACGAACATAGCGGCGTTCCGGCGGCGAAAAGCTTTCTGGGCGCTGCCTGGGCAGTTGCGGTTGCCGACGTATCGATGAGCCTCGACAATGTGCTGGCCGTTGCGGGCGCCGCGCGGGAGCATCCGGGGATCCTCATTATCGGCCTGATGTTGTCGGTCGCCTTGATGGGCATCGCTGCCAATTTGATTGCCAAATATATCGAGCGGTACCGCTGGATTGCCTATATTGGTCTGGCCGTTATCCTGTACGTTGCGGGTTCGATGATATATGACGGTATTATCGATCGTGATGTGGGCGTATTGACATTATTCTGACGTGCCGGGGTTCCGCCCTGTGTAACGGGAAAATGGCGGCAATCTGGGGACTATGGAATGAAAGTTACGGTCAATGTCGATTGCACGCCGGAGGAGGCTCGCACCTTTCTCGGCCTGCCGGACCTTTCCCCGGTTCATGAAAAATATGTTGCTTCGGTGCTGGGCGCGATGGACGGCGCCGCAAGCCTGGAGCAGATGGACAAGATGATCCGAGCCTTTGCCCCCATGGGGGATGCCAGCATGCGGTTGTTCCAGCAGATCATGGACATCGGCCTCAGCGGCGCGACGGGCGGCGGCAGCAAGAGCTGACCGTTTTATGAAGTGAGTGATACAATTTATGCACTGTCGAGCGGAAGGCCACCCGCCGGCATAGCGGTGATCCGCATCAGCGGCCCGCACTCTCTTGCTATTCTCGATCTTTTTACCGGTGACGTGAAGCGCGGCGATCCACGCCGTGCCCATCTGCGCAACCTCTTCGATCCGGCCAATGGCGATCTGCTCGATCAGGCATTAATATTGTTCTTTCCCGGTCCTGCCAGCGTGACCGGGGAAGATCTTGTCGAGTGGCATTGTCATGGCGGGCAGGCGATTGTTCGCGCGGTGCTGGCGGCATTGGCAGGACAAGGGATAGGGCGGGGCGGGCGCTTCACATTGCGGGAGGCCCAGCCGGGGGAATTTACCCGTCGGGCATTCGAAAACGGGCGGATCGACCTGAACGAGGCGGAGGGTCTGGCCGATCTGCTGGCGGCCGAAACAGAGACGCAGCGCCGTGCCGCCTTGTTGATGGCGGATGGACATTTCTCGCGACGATTGGATGAGTGGCGATCACGCCTGCTGATCTGTTCGGCGCAGGTGGAATCGCTACTCGATTTTTCCGATGAGGATGATGTACCGGAAAGCGGTGCGGATGTTGCGCTTGCCGAAGCGATGGGTGCGTTGCGCGCGGATATGATTGCCCAGCTTGCGGCACCTTCGGCTGAGCGGTTGCGGGACGGTATTCATCTTGTCCTGGCCGGACCGCCTAATGCGGGTAAGTCTACCCTGCTCAATGCGTTGGCGGGAAGGGAAGCCGCTATCGTTTCGGACATTGCGGGGACGACTCGCGATCGGATCGAGGTGCCGGTGAGTCTGGGCGGGATAGCCTTTGTGCTGACCGATACTGCGGGACTGGCGGAGGACAGCAAGGATCATGTCGAATTGATCGGGATCGGCCGGGCGCGGCAGGCCATGGAGCATGCCGACATATTGCTCTGGCTCGGCGGTCCGTCCGAATGCCCGCGCGCCGATGCAATCTGCGTTGCGGCGCAGAAGGATCGTTCCGGCTGGTCGCGGCCGGTGGGTGCGGACATTGCTTTGTCTGCCGTTACCGGTGAAAATATGGATGTGTTGGTCGATGCAATATTGGCCCGCGCGCAGGCATATATACCCGGCGAGGGAGCCTTCGCCCTGCACCAGCGGCAACGCGATGCGGTTGCGGCAATGGCGGACGAACTGGATCGAGCCTGTGTGGAAGCGGATTTGCTGATCGTCGCTGAACATCTGCGCGAAGCGCGTGGGGCGATGGATCGACTGATCGGACGGGCAGGGGTGGAGGATATGCTCGACAATCTGTTCGGGCGTTTTTGCATCGGTAAGTAAGCAGCCGTAGATTCTGCCGTCCTGTACGGACAATTGCCTCCAGGTGTGGCTTCCGCGCCATCTATGTCAGATGGGTGGGGGCGGATTTGTCCTGAGCGAAGATCAGCCGGTCCATCATGTAATTCTGGTCGTCGATCCATTTCAGCCCGATCTGGCGCCAGGCGTTGGGAAATTGCTGAGGATCGATATCGGGATGGATGGTGTAGCGAATGCTGGTCATTCGCTTGGACGTATCGGGTTCGTCGAATGTCAGATGATAATAGACGACGAGATCGATAACGGCCATCACTGCGCATCTGGATTTTGCGGCTGTTTGAATGGCCCGGTTTATTTCCTGATTTGCGATACGCAGGCCGAATGTCTGTCTGGATTTCTCATTCGGCATTAATGGTGGCATGGCATGGGGGAAGGGGACGATTTCCGGAAGGCTGCCATTGTTGATGACGATGCTTTCGCGCGCATGGATCTGGTGGCTTATTTCCACATCAAGGGCCGGAGTCTTACCGAGGTTCGAAAGGCTGACCTCTATGCTGAAATGTGCGAAATCTTTCGTCCGCTTATAATCGATCAAAACGGCCTTGATGTTTACCCATGCGCGAAGGTCTGTCCGGGAGGCATTTTGCGAATGAGTGAGGGCTTCTTCCGCGGCATCGGATGCGCGTTTTGCTTGCGTGGCTCCCTCTTTGGTATGCCTGGCGGCGCCTCGTGCATAGGCGGCGGCGGCAATGGCAGTCAGGAGTGTGAGTGCACCGATCAGGACACCGGCACCGCCAATCCACCAGGCGGCATCTGCGGCGCTTTTCGCGGCGTCGGCTGCTTTCCATTGCGCGCAAAGATCGGAATCGCGGTCATCCCTGCCGGTCGGGCAGGGTTGGTCATGCCGGGAAGGCGTATTGGTATTCATGGTAGATGAGGGAAGGGGCTCGCGGGCTTTCTCCGCCTTCTCGTCAATTTCCTTAGGTTGAATTTGATGTGGCAGGGTTTTTCCGTCCTGACCGTCAGGCTTGCCAGCGGCCGAAAGAAGACAAGCGGACAGGATGAGAATGAAGGTTCGAACAGGCTGGTAGCGACCGTCGGAAGCCATTTAGAAAACCTCAAAAATTGGCCGCAAAGTGATTGGCTCATCCGGATTTGGCAAGCTCGTTTATATCCGGTTCTGTGGAATCGGTTCTCTTGTTTTCCGAACAATCGAAAAATGTTTCACGTGAAACATGCTCTTTGTGCGGTTGCTTTTGACGCTCCCATCCGCCTCCGGTAAAGGGCAACGATGAGTGCAGATTTCGATGTTGTCATTATCGGCGGCGGGCATGCCGGAGCGGAGGCCGCGGCGGCTTCTGCCCGCAAAGGTGCGCGCACCGCGCTGATCAGTTTTGACCCGGCGGCGATCGGGGCGATGTCCTGCAACCCTGCTATCGGGGGACTGGGCAAAGGCCATCTTGTGCGGGAGGTCGATGCCTTTGACGGGATTATCGCCCGCGCCTCCGACGATGCGGCCATCCATCACCGGATGTTGAACGGCAGCAAGGGCAAGGCAGTGCAGGGGCCGCGCATACAGGCCGACCGCAAATTATTTCGGGCCTCGGTCCAGCGTCAGATTGCGGCGCAAGACAGGTTGACCGTCATTGCGGGGGAAGTCGCCGACATTTGCGTCGGCACTGGCGGGATGGTCAGTGGGGTTGAGCTGGCGGACGGAGCCACTATCAGCGCCCGCGCGGTTGTGCTCGCGACGGGAACCTTCCTCGGCGGTAAGCTCTTTCGCGGCGAAGAGGTGATGATCGGCGGACGCATTGAAGAGCGTGCGGCGACGAAACTCGGTATTCGATTGCGCGCTCTGGGCCTCCCACTCGCGCGTTTGAAGA
Source organism: Sphingomonadales bacterium (assembly GCA_006226685.1). Taxonomy (GTDB): domain Bacteria; phylum Pseudomonadota; class Alphaproteobacteria; order Sphingomonadales; family Sphingomonadaceae; genus Sphingobium. The sequence goes on along the minus strand of SBGG01000094.1, from coordinate 38,370 downwards.
CTGGCACGCCCCCGCGTCTTGATGGACGAACTATCAACTGGGCGGCTTTGCAGGAACAGCCGTCTGACGATGGTGTCTGGTCGATGAGCGCGATGACCCCTGTTCGTCTTCTGCCGCAACTCTCTTGTGCCATTACCCGCACCAATGAGCGGACGCATGATATTATTCGTTCCGGGCTTGATCGCTCGCCTTTGTTCAGTGGCGCGATCGAGGGCAGGGGACCGCGTTATTGCCCTTCGATCGAGGACAAGATTTTCCGTTTTGGCGATCGTGATGGTCACCAGATTTTTCTCGAACCCGAAGGACTCGATACTCCACTGGTCTATCCCAATGGCATCAGCACATCGCTGCCGGTGGATGTGCAGATGGACATGGTGCGTTCGATGTATGGGCTTGAACGGGTGGAGATGACTGTGCCCGGCTATGCGGTCGAATATGATTATGTCGATCCGCGTGCGCTGGACCGGGGCCTCGCTCTGGCTGCCATATCGGGTCTTTATTGTGCGGGTCAGATCAACGGCACCACCGGCTATGAGGAAGCAGCGGCGCAGGGTCTGATCGCGGGTGCCAACGCTGCGGCTTACGCCCTGGAGCAGGAGTCGCTGATCCTTGAACGTACTGACAGCTATATCGGCGTGATGATCGATGACCTCATCCTGCATGGCGTGACCGAGCCGTATCGGATGCTCACCGCGCGGGCAGAATATAGGCTGCGCCTGAGAGCCGATAATGCGACGACGCGGCTGACAGGGATCGCCGTCTCTCATGGTCTGGCCGGCGAGGCGCGGCGAGATTGGTATGAACGCCGCTGTGATGCGCGCTCCGTGATCATGGCGGAACTGGCGCAGGAGAAATCCCCAACTGCGCTGGCGTGCCATGGCGTGTCGGTGCGGCAGGACGGCGCTCGCCGTTCGCTGTTCGAGTGGGCACGCTTCCCTGAGATGGAGGGAGCGATCCTTGATCTTGCGCCGCTGCTTGCTGCATCCGATGCTGATCTTCGCGATGAGATATTAGAGGACGCGCATTACGCTCCCTATCTGGAGCGCCAGTCCGCCGAGATTGCGGAACTGCGCCGTAATGAGGCCATTCGGGTTCCGGCGGATCTCGATTATGATGGGGTAGGGGGACTGTCGCTGGAAATGCGCGAGCGGCTTCGTGCGGCGCGGCCTGAGACATTGGCGGCGGCTTCCCGTATTGCGGGCATAACCCCGGCGGCGCTTGCTGCCATCCTCGTTTATTTGCGGAGGCGGCAGGCCGCATGACGGAAGATGAAGCCAGAGAGTGGCTGAAGCATGAGTTCGATGTTTCACGTGAAACATGGGAGCGGCTGGAGCGCTATGTCGCGATACTGCTCGAGGAAATGGAGCATCAGAATCTGATCGCGGCATCGACCCGGGATCATGTCTGGGCGCGCCATATTGTCGATAGTGCGCAGTTGCTGAAGCTCGCGCCGGACCTCAGTGCCGGGGACCGGTGGGCGGATCTCGGTGCCGGTGCGGGCCTGCCCGGCATGGTGGTGGCAATCCTTTCCCCTTGTCAGGTGACGATGATCGAAATGCGGCGCAAGCGCGTCGAGTTTCTCGAACAGGTGATTGCCGCGCTTGGACTGACCAATGCATCCGTGTTCGGCGGCAAGGTGGAGCGGTCCGCCGGGGCAATAACCACGCCGGTTTCCGTCATCAGCGCACGGGCCTATGCGCCGATGGACAGGTTGATCGCGTCGGCGCTTCCGCTTGCCCGAAAAGATACGGTCTGGATATTGCCAAAGGGACAAAATTATCAAAATGAGTTGGATATGGTCCGGACGCTGTGGCACAGTGAGGTACGGGTCGAGCCGAGCCTGACTGCGCCGGATAGTGCGATCCTGGTCCTGAAAAATGTTCGAAAAAGGGGTGATAGGGCATGATACGCATCGCGATCGCCAACCAGAAGGGTGGGGTCGGGAAAACCACCACGGCCATCAATCTGGCGACGGCTCTGGCAGCGACGGGACAGCGTACTTTGCTCATCGATCTCGATCCGCAGGGTAATGCATCGACCGGGCTGGGCATCGCCCATTCGGCACGCGAATTTTCGAGCTATGATCTGCTGGTCGGATCGGTGCCGCTTATGGAGGCGGTAATCCATTCCAAGGTGCCCAAGCTCGACATCATTCCGGCGACGCAGGATTTGTCCGGTGCCGAGATAGAGTTGATCGATGTGCCTGAACGCACGCATCGCCTGAAGAGGAGCCTCGATGAGGCGCAGGCCCAGTGGGATATTTGTCTGGTCGATTGTCCGCCGTCGCTGGGTTTGTTGACGGTGAATGCGCTGGTCGCGGCGCAATCCTTGCTGGTGCCGCTGCAGTGCGAGTTTTTTGCACTGGAAGGCCTCTCGCAATTGCTCACCACGGTTGAGCGTATCCGCGGTCGCTTCAATCCGACTCTGTCGATCATGGGTGTTGCCCTTACCATGTATGACCGGCGCAACCGGTTGACCGATCAGGTTGCCGACGATGTGCGGTCCTGCCTTGGCAAGATCGTGTTCGATACGGTGATTCCCCGCAATGTGCGTCTCTCCGAGGCACCGAGTCATGGGCTGCCGGCGTTGATTTACGATCATCGTTGCGTCGGCTCTGAAGCCTATATGCAGCTGGCGCGCGAACTTATCGCGCGGTTGCCTGCGCCGGAGATGGCCGCATGAGTAAGGAGACGAACGAAGCAGTGGATATGGAAGAAAAGGCCACGAAGCCGGGGCGTCGTGCTCATGGGCTGGGTCGGGGTTTGTCGGCACTGCTCGGCGAGACGATGCGCGAGGAACCGGTTTCGGCTGGCGACGGCGAATCCGCCCCTGTTGCTTCGGGTCGATCTGTTCAACATATTGATATTTCTTCTATTTCTCCTCATCCCGATCAGCCGCGCAAGCAGTTTGACGAGGATGCGTTGCAGGAACTGGCCGACAGCATTGCTGAGCGTGGGGTGATTCAGCCGATCATCGTGCGGGGGCTGCCGCGCGGCGGGTTTCAGATCGTCGCAGGCGAGCGGCGCTGGCGGGCGGCGCAGCGGGCGCGGCTGCACCAGATCCCGGCGATTGTCCGTGACTTCACCGATGCCGAGACGATGGAAATCGCGCTCATCGAAAATGTTCAGCGGCAGGATCTCAACCCGGTCGAGGAGGCCGAGGCCTATTCTCGCCTCATTGCGCAATTCGGGCACAGTCAGGAAGTGCTGGGCAAGCTGGTCGGCAAATCGCGCAGCCATGTCGCCAATATGATGCGATTGCTCGACCTTCCCGGTACGGTGCTGGATGTCGTGCGGGCGGGTAAACTCAGCATGGGACATGCGCGCGCGCTGATCGGCGTGGAGGATGCGGCGCAGATCGTGCGCCGGATCGTCGACAAGGGGCTTTCTGTCCGCCAGACCGAAAAGCTGGCGCAGCAGGCGAAGGGCAAGACTGGCAAGGCCGTTGCGGACGGAGAAACGCGGCGCGCAAAGGCAGTGGCCGCGCCCGATGCGGATATTCAGGCGCTGGAACAGCATCTGGCCGATATGCTCGGGCTGAAGGTTGTGATCGATGCCGGTGAAGGCGGGGCCGGCACTCTGTCATTGCGCTATTCGACGCTGGATCAGCTCGACATGCTGTGTCAGCGTTTGTCGGGTGAGCCTATCTGATCTGCTGCTTCGCCCGCGCAATATCCGAATATCTCTCTATCTCTTTTCAGGAGCATCTTCATGACCGATCGCAAGACCGATTATCCGGCGCTGCCGCTGTTTACCGACAGGTGGTCGCCGCGCGCTTTCGATCCGCGCCCGGTTGATGATGCGACCCTGTTCACCCTGTTCGAGGCGGCGCGCTGGGCACCTTCCAGCATGAATCTTCAGCCCTGGCGGTTCGTTTACGCCAAGCGTGAGGATGCGCATTGGGAGGCCTTTCTTTCAGTGCTGATGGAAACCAACCGGCTCTGGGCGCAAAATGCCTCGGCGCTGCTCTATGTGATCTCGGACAGCGAGATGGAATATAAGGGCGAACGCAGGCCGTCGCACAGCCATAGTTTCGATGCCGGTGCGGCATGGATGTCGCTGGCGCTTCAGGCATCGAGCATGGGTCTCATCACCCATGGTATGGCCGGTGTCGATTTCGATGCGGCGCGTTCGATCATCAACGCGCCGGAAGGGTTCCGGATCGAGGCGGCGATTGCGGTCGGATATCCGGGGGCCAAGGCCGATCTGCCCGAAGCATTGCAGGCCCGCGAGTTTCCGAGCGATCGACGCCCGGTAAGCGATATCATCGTTCACGGGCCGATGGCCGGATAGGACAAGATATTATGGGGCGGGTTTCAATGGATTGGCGGCGTATTGCCCTGATTTCCGCTCTGGTCGGAATAGCGACGATGGGCGATGGCCGGCTCGCCGCGCAGCAGGTGCCTCCCGCCGTTCCGTTCGCGCCGCTGGAAAGCGAATGGCGGCCCATCGCCGAAGATGAGCTGCTGGTGATGATGCTGGAAGGGAACAGGCGAATCGTGATTCGCCTGGCTCCGACCTATGCGCCGGACCATGTTGCCAATATTCGCGCTCTTGCCCGTTCCCATTGGTGGGATGGCGAAAGCGTCTATCGGGTGCAGGATAATTGGGTTGCGCAATGGGGTGACGCTACCGAGAAAAAGCCGCTGCCGAGCGGAATGAAGGCTCTTCCTGCCGCCGAATATGATTTCCCGATAGTGCCATTGGCGCAGCGTTTGAGCCGTACGGACGCCTATTCCCGCCTTTCCGGGGTCAGCGTCGATGGCTGGCCGATCGCAAGCGATGGTCAGAAAAGCTGGATTCCCCATTGCTACGGCACGGTGGGTGTGGCGCGCGATGCCGCACCGGATACCGGCACGGGCGCCGAATTGTTCATGCCCCTCGGGGGTAGTGCGCGCCGGCTCGACCGCAATTATACGATTATCGGCCGGGTGATCGAGGGCGCGCAGCATCTCTCGGCGCTGCCGCGTAGCATGGCGGCCATGGGAGTGTATGACGATCCAGCGCAGCGCAGCGCGATACTATGGGTCCGACTGGCAAGTGACATGCCGGAGGCGGAGAGACCTGGATATCGGTATCGCGCGCCTGATAATGCGCGTTTTGCCGCGTTGATTGAGGCGAAGGAAAATCCGATGCCACCCATGATTTCTCTGGGCGGTGTCGATATCTGCGACCTGCCGCTGGAGGTTCGCGCGGTTCCCTGATTGCGGGCCTTCAGGATTGTGCTGCCCGCAGCCGTTCCAGCGCCCGTTCCCTGCCGATCAGCGGCAGCAGGTGTGACATGTCCGGGCCGTGGTCCGCGCCGGTCAGCGCGCGGCGTAGCGGTAGGAACAGCGCTTTGCCTTTGCGCCCGCTCGACTCCTTGAGAGCACCGGTCCAGTTGCGCCAGATATCGGCGTCAAAAGTCAGATCGGCGAGGCTTTCCATCGCCTGTTTCAGAAAGGCGCGATCTTCGTCCGCAACCGATGGAATCGTAAGCGGCCCGGTAACAACGGTCCACCAGTCCGCCGCCTGGGCGACCTTCTCGATATTGGGGCGGATCGTGATCCATGCTTCTTCGGTCATACCGGTGGGCAGGCGGTTCCGCACGGCGTCGTAATCGAGCAGATGCACGATTTTCTGGTTGAGCGTTTCCAGTTCCTGCTCATCGAACCGGGCCGGAGCGCGGCCGAAGCGGGCGAAATCGAATGTTTCGATCAGGGGGGCGGCGTCGGTGACCGGAATGACCGGATCGCTGGTGCCGATCCGCGCGAGCAGGGCGATCAGGGAGACAGGCTCCAGCCCGGCCTCGCGGAAAGTGGAAATACCGAGCGAACCGAGGCGTTTGGATAGCTTGCCTTCGGTGCCGACCAGCAGGGCCTCATGCGCGAAAACCGGAGGCTGAGCTCCCAATGCGGTGAACATCTGGATCTGTGTTGCGGTGTTGGAAACATGATCCTCGCCACGCACCACATGCGTAATGCCCATGTCGATATCATCGATCACCGACGGCAGCATATAAAGCCAGCTCCCGTCGGCACGGCGGATCACCGGATCGGACAGCAGTTTCGGGTCGAAATGCTGTTCGCCGCGGATCAGGTCGGTCCAGCCGATCAGGGCGTCGTGATCCAGCAGGAAACGCCAATGGGGTTTGATCCCCTCCGCTTCGAAAGCCGCTTTCTCCGCATCGGTCAGGTGCAGCGCGGCGCGGTCATAGACCGGGGGCAGGCCACGGCCCAATTGTATCTTGCGCTTGAGGTCGAGTTCCTGTGCGCTTTCATAACAGGGATAGACCCGTCCGGCTGCGGCAAGGTGGGCAAAATGCTCTTCATACAGGGCGAAGCGGTCGGATTGTTTTGTCTCGCTGTCGGGGTGCAGGCCGAGCCAGGCGAGATCCGCGCGAATCCCGGCGGCATATTCTTCTTTCGACCGTTCGAGATCGGTATCGTCCAGCCGCAGCAGGAAACGGCCGCCATGATGACGCGCCCACAGCCAGTTATGCAGCGCGGTGCGCAGGTTCCCGACATGCATATGCCCGGTGGGAGAGGGAGCGAAACGGGTAACGACCATTATTTCTTCCTGTTTTCTCGGCCATGCCGACGATGGAAAAGGTGTCGGCAGCATGTGTAGTCATAATGATGGCGAGTTGGCGCATCCTTGCCATGCGGCACAGGCGATCGGGATAACATTCCCGACCGGTATCAGATAGCCGATCGTTTCAATGCGCCGGTGGCTCATCAATTGCTGGTCCGAAAGGCGTTGGTAATCGGATAGCGCCGGTCGCGCCCGAAATTGCGGCTGCCCAGTTTCACGCCGGGGGGCGCCTGCCGTCGCTTATATTCGGCGATATAGAGCAGCCGTTCGATCCGCACGACCGTTTCCCGGTCGAATCCGCGCGCAACCAACTGATCGACGGACAGCTCGCTTTCGACCAGTCCGTGCAGGATCGGGTCCAGCACTTCATAAGGCGGCAGGCTGTCCTCGTCCTTCTGATTCTCGCGCAGTTCGGCGGTCGGCGGCTTGGTGATGACGCGTTCGGGCATGACCGTCCCGTCGGGGCCAAGGCCGATGACGGGTCTGGAGTCATTGCGCCAGCGGGAAAGGTCGAACACCGTGGTTTTATAGGCATCCTTCAGTACCGAATAGCCGCCTGCCATGTCGCCATAGATGGTCGCATAGCCAACGGACATCTCGCTCTTGTTGCCGGTGGTGAGCAGCATATGGCCGAATTTGTTGCTGATCGCCATCAGGGTCAGGCCGCGGATGCGCGACTGGATATTCTCCTCGGTAATGTCGCGCGCGCGCCCTTCGAACAGGCCGGACAGCATGACGTCAAAAGCATCCACCCCCGGCTCGATCCCGACCGTATCGAGGCGCACGCCCAGCATCCGCGCGCATTCCGCGGCATCATCGAGGCTGTCCTGACTGGTGAAGCGGGAAGGCATCATCACGCACCACACCCGGTCTGCGCCCAGCGCATCGACGGCGACGGCGGCGGAAAGGGCGCTGTCGATGCCGCCGGACAGGCCGAGTACCACGCCCGGAAAGCGGTTGCGGTTCACATAGTCGCGTAGTCCTATGACCATCGCGCTGTACACATCCTCGGGATAGGGAGCCTGCGAGGCGATGGCGCCGGGCAGGCAGCGCCAGCCCCCGTCGCTCTGTTTCTCCCAGCGGGTGACGCGCAGTTCCTCGCTCCAGTCGACCATCTGGTGGACCACCGTGCCGTCACTGTTCATCACGAAGGAGGCGCCATCGAACGCCAGTTCATCCTGCCCGCCGACCCGGTTGAGATAGGCAATCGGCAGGCCGGTTTCACGCACGCGCGCCGCGCAGACCTGCGCGACGCGGCGTTCGTCCTTGTCTATTTCATAGGGGCTGCCATTGGGTGTGATCAGGATTTCCGCGCCGCGCTGCCTCAGATGCGCGCAAACGAACGGATACCAGACATCCTCGCAGATCGGCAGGCCGATGCGGACGCCGCGAAACTCGACGGGATCGGGCAGGGGACCGGGGGCGAACAGTCTCTTCTCATCGAAGGTACCGTAATTGGGCAGTTCCCGCTTCTGCCGGACCGCAACGATCTCCCCACCGTCGAGCAGCACGACAACGTTGAACAATACGCCCTGATTGGCGATCACCGTGCCGACCAGCATGGCCGGACCGCCGTCGCCGGTCGCCCTGGCCAGCCGGAGCAACTCCTCCCCCGCTTTTTCGGTCAGGGCGGGTTTCAGGACCAGATCCTCGGGCGGATAACCGATGAGTTGCAACTCAGGGAAGATGATGAGGTCGGTCGCGGGATCGACCGCGCGGGCCTTTTCGCGCCATTCCAGCATTGCATCGGCATTGCCGCGAAGGTCGCCTACCGACTGCGTGGTCTGGGCAAGGGCGATGGTGAGGGCGGTTCCGGGGGCGGGGGAGAGGGGCTGCGTCATGCGCAGGCTGGTAGAATATTTTGGCCGCGCGCAAAAGCATTGTTGATCCGCCCTGATACGGTGACAGTCGCTTTTCGGGGCAAAAGCGCGTTGCACTTTGCGCATGGGCCGCTAAAGGGTCGGTCCTATCCGGCGTCACAGCAGCGTAACGAAGGGCATCTTCATGAAATTGATGACTGGCAACAGCAATCAGCCTCTGGCTCAGGCTATTGCGGAATATCTGGAAATGCCGCTGACCAATGCCAGCGTCCGCCGTTTTGCCGACGAGGAAGTGTTCGTCGAGGTGCATGAAAATGTCCGCGGCGAGGATGTGTTCCTGATCCAGTCGACCAGCTTTCCCACCAACGACAATCTGATGGAACTGCTGATCTGCATCGATGCGCTGAAGCGCGCATCGGCGAAGCGCATCACTGCGGTCGTTCCCTATTTCGGCTATGCCCGGCAGGATCGGAAGCCCGGTCCGCGCACGCCGATTTCCGCCAAGCTGGTTGCCAATCTCATCACAGTAGCGGGCGCCGATCGCGTGCTTTCGGTGGATCTGCATGCCGGGCAGATTCAGGGATTTTTCGATATTCCCACCGATAATCTGTTCGCCGCACCGGTGATGTCCGCCGATATTCAGGCGCGTTTCGGCGATAAGAATATCATGGTGGTGTCGCCGGACGTCGGTGGCGTGGTGCGCGCCCGCGCGCTGGCCAAGCGGCTCGACAACGCCCCGCTCGCCATCGTCGATAAGCGGCGCGAACGAGCCGGCGAATCGGAAGTGATGAACATCATCGGTGATGTGTCGGGCCGTTTTTGTGTGCTGATCGACGATATCGTCGATTCGGCCGGAACGCTGTGCAATGCGGCGGCCGCGCTGCGTGCCGCCGGTGCCGAGGATGTCGTTGCCTATGTCAGCCATGGCGTGTTGTCGGGCGGCGCGGTGGCGCGGGTAGAGGCGTCGCAGCTCAAGGAACTGGTCATCACCGACTCGATCCTCGGCAATGATATGGTGCGTGGCGCGGAGAAAATCCGTCATCTGCCGATCGCGCCGCTGCTGGGCGAAGCGATCAAGCGGATCGCGGACGAAAGCTCGGTCTCCAGCCTGTTCGATTGATTTCAGCGAAAATATTCTGACATCACGGCGTCAGGGCGATCGAAGTCTTTCGGTCGCCGGGGCTGTGGTGACGCCGGAATCCAGCCCGGTCGTGTCGGCGCGCGCTGGTTCGCCCACGGATGAAAAGTTGCGCGGCGCAACTTATCCACATCATATCCACCATCTTTTCCACGAAAATCGAGCGGGGCCGCACGCGGCTGAGACGGGTCTCCTGCTTCAGGTGCAGTCTTGACCCTAAGCCGGGATCAGTACCAGCGGCAGGGCGAGCAGCAACGCCAGACAGGCCATCATCCGTTGCCTGCCGCTAAACAGGTCGGATAGCGGCGGCATTTTCCACAAAAGCGGACAGGAAAGAAAGCTGGCGAGCAGCAGCCCGAAGGCAATGGGCTCGGCGACCGGGTATGCAAGATCGCTCCGGGCGGCGAGACCGCCCAGAAAAGTCGCGATGCAGATGATCCAGCTCAGCGCCGCCATGTCGATACAGTGCCTCCTCCCTTGATAACGGAAGCGACTGTGGCAAATTTAATGCAAAGATGCTTGCGCCGGGCGTACCGCGCCATAAAGGAGGAGGGATGAGCCTTTCCGATGACCTCGCCCTTGCACACCGTCTTGCCGATGCAGCCGGAGAAGCGATCCGTCCCTTCTTCCGGGCCCGTTACGAAACGGATTATAAATCGGATGCGTCCCCGGTGACGCAGGCCGATCGTGCCGCAGAGGCCGCGATGCGTGCAATATTGGAAAAGGAACGCCCGCAGGACGGCATTATCGGCGAAGAATATGGCCGCTCCCGGGAGGATGCCGAGCGGGTGTGGATATTGGACCCGATCGACGGCACGCGCAGCTTTGTTGCCGGGCGCCCGATCTTCGGCACGCTGATCGGTCTGACTCAGGCGGGCTGGCCGGTGGTGGGTGTGATCGATCAGCCGATCACGAAGGAGCGCTGGACCGGGGCGACCGGGCGGGGAACGGAATTGAACGGGAAGCCGGTGCATGCGCGCCCTTGCCGCGAGCTTTCCGAGGCGATTCTGGCCAGCACCGGGCCGCAATATTTCCCTGATTGCACCGGGGAGCATTTCTCCCTGCTGGCGCGCGATTGCCGCGATACGGTCTGGGGCGGCGACTGTTATAATTATGCGTTGCTGGCGAGTGGCCATATCGACCTTGTCGTCGAGGCCGGGCTGAAGTTGCACGACATTGCCGCGCTGGTGCCGGTGGTGGAGGGGGCGGGCGGGCGCATGTGCGACTGGTCCGGCGACCCGCTGACCCATGACAGCGACGGCAAGGTGGTCGCGATCGGCGATCCCGCCCGACTCGACGACGTGCTGGAAGCGTTGCACGCGGGGCATGAGCATCATTGAAGAAACGGATAGTGCGGGGCGCTGAAGCGTTTCAGCCGCCCGCCGGTTCTGCCACCATCTCCGCGAACAGTCTTTCCACATCCTCGGGCAGGCAGAGGTCGGTGCCGGGCGTCAGCACCGCCGCCGAGCCCGCGGCCATCCCATAGAGAAAAGCGCGTTCCGGTTCCCAGCCCTGCGCCAGCCGGTGGACCATGCCTGCAACGAAGCTGTCGCCCGCACCGGTCGCGCTCTTCACCGGAACGTCCGGGGGAATGCGGTGCAGCGTACCGCCCGCATGGGCGAGCAATGCGCCGTCATGCCCCATGGTAACGACGATCAGGTCCGCTACGCCCTGTCGTACCAGTGCTTGCGCGGCTTCGCCAACATCCTCCATGTCGGTACAGCTTCTGCCGATCAGCGCTTCGAATTCGCCCCGGCTCGGCTTTATCATCCACAGGCCACCCGCAGCGACCGCCTGTTTCAGCGCTTCCCCCGAACAGTCTAGGACCATATGCGCGCCCTTTTCGCGCACCAGGCCTAGCAACCGGACATAGAAATCATCCGGCACGCCGGGCGGGAGAGATCCGCTTGCCACCATGATCGCATGGTCGGTTCTCTCTACCGCCGTCAGCGCGGCCTGCCATTCCTCTTCCCGTACCTGCGGCCCTTCGGGCACGAAGCGATATTCCTTGCCGGTACTGCGCTCATAGACGGTGTGGCTGATGCGGGTGGTGTCGGTGACGGGAATCGACAGGCGGGAAAGGCCCGCTTCGTCGATCAGGCTGTCGAGCAATTGCCCGGTGACGCCGCCGGAAAGATAGCAAGCCTGTGCCGGGCTTCCCAGCCGCGCCAGCACACGGGCGACGTTGATCCCGCCGCCGCCCGGATCATAGCGTTCATTGGTGGTGCGGATCTTGTGGGTGTGGCGAACCCTGTCGGCCTCGCAGGCGCCGTCGATCGCGGGGTTGAGGGTAAGGGTCAATATTGTTTCGGTCATTATCGGGTCCGGGCCATGCTTGCTGCCGCAAGGGCTATCGCGAAACGCGGCATTCTGGCAACCATCGCCGGGCAGGACATGGCATGGTGATTTTTGGCCGGGAAATCCCTGCGCTTTTTCTTGCTTTTCCTTCGCCCCGAGCCTATAGGCCCGCCTTCGCCCGGCTTGTCCGGGTGATTCCGTATGGGACGAACGGGCCGAAAGGGCTGCCTTGTTCGTTCGCAACCGTCAAAAGGCCAAGGCCTTTCTGAAAGGAGACGAAAATGCCCAAGCTCAAGACCAAGAGCGGTGTGAAGAAGCGCTTCAAATTCACCGCTTCGGGCAAGGTGAAGCATGGTGTGGCCGGCAAGCGCCACCGCCTCATCAGCCATAACGCGAAATATATCCGCCAGAATCGCGGCACCGAAGTGCTGTCGGATGCGGATGTCGCACATGTCCGCCTCTGGGCGCCCTACGGCCTGAAATAAGGAGAACGGACCATGGCACGCGTTAAACGGGGCACCACCACCCGCGCCAAGCACAATAATATTCTGAAGCAGGCCAAGGGTTATTATGGCCGCCGCAAGAATACCATCCGCATTGCGCGTCAGGCGGTCGAAAAGGCCGGCCAGTACGCCTATCGCGATCGCAAGGTCAAGAAGCGCAGCTTCCGCGCACTCTGGATTCAGCGTATCAACGCCGCCGTTCGCCTCGAAGGCCTGACCTATGGTCAGTTCATGCACGGGCTGAAGCTGGCGGGTGTCGAACTGGATCGGAAGGTTCTGGCCGACATCGCGATGAACGAAGGCGAAGCGTTTAAGGGCATCGTGGCGCAGGCCCGCGCAGCTCTTCCCGCGGCCTGAGGCACGGAAAAAGAATCAGGGAAGGGCGCTGGGGGCAACTCCGGCGCCCTTTTTCTTTGGGGCAAATTGGGGTAGGCGCGCGCCATGACCGAAATAGCTGCACTGAAGGCCGGGTTGCTGGCCGATATCGAAAAGGCCGACACGCTGGAGCGGGTCGAGGAACTGCGCGTCGGCGCACTGGGCAAGCAGGGCGTGGTGACGGCCCTGCTGAAAACATTGGGCGGCCTGTCCCCGGAGGAGCGGCAGACGCGCGGCCCCGCGATCCACGACCTGCGTCAGGGCGTGACGGACGCGATCGCGATGAAGAAGGCGGCGCTTGAACAGGCGGCGCTCGACGCCCGGCTGGCGAGCGAAAAGCTCGACATGACCCTGCCGGTGGATGTCGTGCCGGAAGGCAGCGTGCACCCGGTCAGTCAGGTGATGGACGAACTGGCCGAAATTTTCGCCGATCTGGGTTTTGCGGTCGCTTCCGGGCCGGAGATTGAGGACGACTGGCATAATTTCTCGGCGCTCAACATCCCCGAAACCCATCCGGCGCGGGCGATGCACGACACTTTTTATTTCGGCGACAATTACAAGGTGACCGATAAGGACGGCACGCCGCGCGCGATGCTGCTACGCACCCACACCTCGCCGGTGCAGATCCGCACGATGACCAGCACCTCCGCGCCGATCCGCATCATCGCGCCGGGCCGTGTCTATCGCAGCGATTCGGATGCCACCCACACGCCGATGTTCCATCAGATCGAAGGGCTGGTGATCGATAAGGGCATTCACCTCGGCCATCTCAAATGGACGCTGGAAACCTTCCTCAAGGCCTTTTTCGAGCGGGACGACATCGTGCTGCGTCTGCGCCCTAGCTATTTCCCGTTCACCGAACCTTCGGTCGAGGTCGATGTCGGTTATACGCTGGTCAATGGCCAGCGTGTGATCGGCGGCAGCGGCGACGATGATGAGGGCGGCTGGCTGGAAGTACTGGGTAGCGGCATGGTCCACCGCCGGGTGATCGAGGCCTGCGGGCTGGACCCGGATGAATGGCAGGGTTTTGCCTTCGGCACCGGCGTCGATCGCCTTGCCATGCTCAAATATGGGATGAATGATTTGCGCGCCTTTTTCGACGGCGATCTGCGCTGGTTGCGTCATTATGGCTTCTCCGCGCTCGACATCCCCACGCTTTCGGGAGGAGTCGGCGCATGAAGTTCACCCTGAGCTGGCTGAAGGAGCATCTGGATACAGATGCGGACCTCGACACGATTCTCGTGGCGCTCAACGACATCGGCCTGGAGGTCGAGGGCGTCGAGAATCCGGCGGAGAAACTGTCCGGTTTCCGCGTCGCCAAGGTGTTGACCGCCGCGCCGCATCCGCAGGCGGACAAGTTGCAGATATTGACCGTCGAGGCCGGGGACGGGCCGTTGCAGGTCGTATGCGGCGCGCCCAATGCCCGCGCCGGGCTGGTCGGCGTGTTCGGTCGTGAAGGCGCGGTCGTGCCCGCCAACGGTATGGTGTTGCGCAAGGCGGCGATTCGCGGCGTCGAATCGAACGGCATGATGTGTTCGACCCGGGAGCTGGAACTGGGCGAGGATCATGACGGCATTATCGAATTGCCTGCCGAAGCGCCGGTCGGCACGGACTTCGCCGATTATGCCGGTCTCGATGATCCGGTGATCGACCTTTCGATCACGCCCAATCGGCAGGACTGCATGGGCGTACGCGGCGTGGCCCGCGACCTTGCGGCTAAGGGGCTGGGGACGCTGAAGCCGCTGGAGGAAGTGGTGGCGATGCTGCCGCTCGTCGAAGCGCAGGGCGCGGGGCCGGATGTGCGCACCGACGATCCCGAAGGCTGCCCCGCCTTTTATGCGCGCACCGTGCGCGGAGTGAAGAACGGGCCGTCACCCGACTGGTTGCAGCGTCGCCTCAACGCGGTCGGCCAGAAGCCGATCAGCGCGCTGGTGGACATCACCAACTATGTCATGCTCGGCCTTGGCCGCCCGCTCCATGTCTATGACATGGCCAGCCTGAAAGGCGGGCTGGTCGCGCGGCTGGCGAAGCCGGGCGAAGAGGTGCTGGCCCTCAACGGCAAGAGCTACACGCTCGATGCGACGATGACCGTGATCGCCGATGAGGCGGCCGCGCATGACATTGGCGGCATCATGGGGGGCGAGCATAGCGGCGCGCAGGACGGTACGACCGATGTGCTGATCGAATGCGCCTATTTCACCCCGGAAAGCATTGCGAAGACCGGGCAGAAATTGCTGCTCACCTCTGATGCGCGGCAACGGTTCGAACGCGGCGTCGATCCGGCATTCCTCGACGAGGGGCTGGAAATCGCCACCCGTCTCGTACTCGCCCTGTGCGGCGGCATGGCGAGCGAGGTGACGCGCGCCGGGGAACCTCCGGTTGCGGCGCGGACGCTGTCTTATGATCCGGCGCGTTGCCTGTCGCTGGCCGGGGTCGATGTCCATCCGGCCGATCAGAAGGCGATTCTCGAACGACTCGGTTTCGGTGTGACGGATGACTGGACCGTCACCATTCCGAGCTGGCGGCGCGACATAGACGGTACGGCCGATCTGGTGGAGGAAGTGGTGCGCATAAAGGGCCTTGCCCATGTGCCCTCGACTCCGCTGCCCCGCGTGCCGGGCGTAGCGAAGCCGACCGCGACGCCGGAGCAACTGATCGAGCGCCGGGTGCGCCGGGCGGCGGCTTCACGCGGCCTCAACGAAGCGATCAACTGGTCGTTCCTCTCCGAAAAGGAAGCGGTCACGGTTGGCGGCGGCGACTGGACGCTCGCCAACCCGATCAGCGAGGACCTGAAGGTGATGCGCCCGTCGCTTCTGCCGGGTCTGTTGTCGGCGGCGCGGCGCAACGCGGATCGCGGTGCCTCGTCGATCCGGCTGTTCGAGGTCGGGCGGCGCTATTTCCGCGCGGCGGACGGCAGCAGCGACGAGCGGCTGACGGTTGGCGTCGTGATGGCCGGGGACAAGGCCTCGCGCGGCTGGGCCACCGGCAAGGCACAGCCCTTCACTGCCTATGACGCCAAGGCGGAGGCACTCGCCCTGCTGGCCGCCGCCGGTGCGCCGGTCGCCAATCTCCAGGTGATGGGGGAGGCGGGCAGCGCCTATCATCCCGGCCAGTCGGGCACGCTGCGGCTGGGGCCGAAGGCGGTGCTGGCCGAATATGGCGTGTTGCACCCCGCATTGGCGAAGCAGTTTGATCTTGGCGGTACGGTCGTTGCGGTTCAGATCTTTCCCGATGCGATCCCGCAGAAGCGCAAGAGCGGCTTCATGCGTGCACCTTACGCGCCGCCCGCATTGCAGGCGGTGACGCGCGATTTCGCCTTTCTGGTGCCCGAAGGGGTGGAAGGCGATGCGCTGGTGCGTGCGGTGAAGGGGGCGGACAAGAAAGCGATTGTGGCGGCGCGTCTGTTCGATGTCTTCACCGGAACCGGTGTCGAGCCGGGGATGAAGTCGCTCGCGGTCGAAATCACGCTGCAACCGGGCGAGAAGAGCTTCACCGAGGAAGAACTGACCGCCGTCAGTTCCGCCGTGGTGAAGGCGGCCGGCAAGCTGGGCGCCACTCTGCGCGGATAAGCGTGCTGATTTCCTGATGGAACAGGCGGGACCGGGGGGCTCGCCTGCCCGCTGGTGCTGCGTCGTCGGTAATATCGGCGATGCGATGGGTGGAAAAGCGGGGAGGGGTAACGTCCCCGCTTTCGGAACCCCTATTCGGGAATCTTGCACCGGCGGGAGGCGGCAAGGCCGCGCAAATAGCCTCGCCGTGCGAGGCCCGCGCCGATGGCCGCCTGCAATCGGCGCTCCGCTGGCCCCGAACCGGTGATTTCCCGTACCAGACCGCGAAACGGGATCAGCGAATTGACCACCATCTTACCGGCGGCCTCGGCAATTTTGCCCGCGCGATTCTCATTTTCCTTCTCATCCGCGCTGAAATCGGGACCAAGCGCCTCGTTAAGCAGCGCCATGTCGGCAAGGATAGCGGCGCATTTATGACTGTTTGGCGGGGCATAGGGGTTTTTCGCTGCCTCGCTCAGTACCGGGGGAATCTTCGTTTTCGCGACACCGACATCGCGTGCGGGCTGGGTAGCGATATCTCCCGCTTTTTGCAGTGTTGTGCCGTCTTCCTGTTCCTGCCTGTCGCTCTGTTCCTGCGCCATTGCCGCGACCGGCGCCATTTGAAGCGCCCCGGCGAGAAGACAGGCAAGCGTGAGTCCATGGCTCTTCATTGCCGTACCTTCATTATCATTGTGGTCATCCAGTTATCATGACCCAACAGGAAAACTTGCGAAAGGGCCTTCCCGTTCCCTATAGGAACGCCGCGTGACTATGGGATGGTTCCCATCACGCTGCGCGCCTGTCCAGAAAGCCCCGATATCGTGACCAGTCCTGCCTCCCGCCGTACCTTTGCGATCATCTCCCACCCCGACGCGGGTAAGACGACGCTGACCGAGAAGCTGTTGCTTGAAGGCGGGGCGATTCACCTCGCCGGTGAGGTGAAGGCGCGCGGCGCGAATCGGCGGGCACGGTCCGACTGGATGAAGATCGAGCAGCAGCGCGGTATTTCCGTCACCAGTTCGGTGATGACGTTCGAACGGCCGGACAAGGATGGCAATCCGATCGTCTTCAACCTGCTCGATACGCCGGGGCACGAGGATTTCTCGGAAGATACGTATCGCACGCTGACTGCAGTTGATTCGGCGGTGATGGTGATCGACGCGGCCAAGGGCATCGAACCGCAGACGCGCAAGCTGTTCGAGGTGTGCCGCCTGCGCAACGTGCCGATCATCACCTTCGTCAACAAGGTGGACCGCGAAGGGCGGGCGCCTTTTTCCCTGCTGGACGAGGTGGCCGATGCGTTGGCGCTCGATGTCTGCCCGATGAGCTGGCCCGTGGGTATGGGCGGCACCTTTGAAGGGATTTACGATTTCGCGACGGGTATGCTGCGCCAGCCGAGCGGCCCCAGCAAGGAATATGAAGGGAAGGGCGCGACCTTCACCGGGATCGACGATCCGAAACTTGCCGAATCGCTGTCCGCCGAGGGACTGGCGCTGTTACGGGAGGAAGCGGAACTGGCGCAGGCCGGTTATGAGCCGTTCGATCTCGCTGCCTATCGCGCAGGCGACCTGACGCCGGTCTTTTTCGGATCGGCGCTGAAGCTGTTCGGTGTAACCGAATTGCTCGATGCGCTGGCGGCCTACGCACCGCCGCCGCGCGAGCAGCCCGCCGAGCCAGCGCCGATCGCACCGGAGCGGCCGGATGTCACCGGCTTCATCTTCAAGGTGCAGGCGAATATGGATCCGCAGCATCGCGATCGCATCGCCTTCATGCGGTTGTGTTCCGGCAGGTTCAAACGCGGGATGAAGCTGACGCCGTCAGGCTCCGGCAAGCCGATGGCCGTGCATTCGCCGATTCTCTTCTTCGCGCAGGATCGCGAACTGGCGGATGAGGCCTTTCCCGGCGATATTATCGGCATTCCCAATCACGGCACCTTGCGGGTGGGCGATACGCTGTCGGAAAAAGCGGATGTGCGCATCACCGGTCTGCCCAATTTTGCCCCGGAAATTCTGCGCCGCGTCGCCCTCAAAGATCCGACCAAGACGAAACAGCTCCGCAAGGCGCTGGACGACCTGTCGGAAGAGGGGGTGATTCAGGTCTTCTATCCCGAAATCGGCAGTCAGTGGATTGTCGGCGTGGTGGGCCAGCTTCAGCTCGATGTGCTGATCGCCCGGCTGGAGGCGGAATATAAGGTCGAGGCGGTGCTGGAGGCCTCTCCGTTCGACACTGCCCGCTGGCTTTCCGGGCCGGATGCGGCGCTGCGCGAATTTGTGCAGTATAACAGTGCCAATCTGGCGAAGGACCGGGACGGCAACCCGGTGTTTCTCGCGAAAAGCGCCTGGGATGTCGGCTATCAGCAGGAACGCAATCCCGATCTGCAGTTCGGCGCGACGAAGGAACGATAGGGGGACTGTTCCTCGCCCACGCCTTCCTCCCGGGATCGGGGGGAGAGGGTGGGTTTTGCCCTGTTCTTCGTCAGACGCCGTCGGGCTGATGCGTTTCCAGCCACCGGGCCAGATCGGAAAAGGTCAGCGGCATTGCGAAATGCAGGCCGATCATTCCCTCGCGTATCCAGCGGACCGTGGCATTGCGCGGCGGCAGCCCCTCGACCCGGGCGATCACCTTGTCTTCCGTCCGTAGCTTGTCGTTCGTCTTCAGGCACAGGCCGTGGAGGGAAATATTGACGAGATTTCCCGCGATCGGGCCATTGTCATGATCCATCTTGATACGGGCCCTGGCCGGAAAGCGTGGCGCACGGGGCAGTTTGCGTAATACGCTGCGCGTCGGGCGGCCTTGCAGCATGTCGCCGACATCGACAGGTTCGTCGAACTGAATACCGGCCGCACGGTCGCCGACCCAGCGCACGGTGCCGGTGACGACCTTGTCCGAGCGAAGTTCGATCGTGATCTTCTGGTTCTCGTGAACCTCATGATACAGGTCGAGCTTCGCACCGTCGCGCGACATATTGCGCACGAGACACAACTGCTCATGTCCGTCCACCATGGCGCGACCCACTTTGAGGACGGTCACATAGCGTTCGGAATTCCGGCGTTCCTCCGCCGAATTAGGCTGTGCGTCCGCGGCCGGGGCCGCCCCTTCTGCCGTTATTTTACCTTGGAGCATATATGTTCCTGAAAAGAAATCATAAGTTCACCCCAGTCCCATGGTTGTATTATGGGATAAAGTCGGTGCCGGTCGCGTTTCCAAAGATGGATAATTTTCGCTTAAAAGAAAATTTTTCCAGCCGGGCGTTCAGGACGCACGGAACTTTGCGTTGCGATGATGACGGGATTATAGGAGCGCACCGGGAAAGCAGGCGCTGACGGCCTGTTTCCGGCAAATTCGAGGCAATATATGAGCATGAGTGAAACCCGGTCTGGTCCGTCCCCCAAAAGCTGGATAGCGGCGATTGCCCCCTATGTACCCGGCAAGGCATCCAGCGATGACGGCAGGCCGGTGGTAAAGCTTTCGGCAAACGAGAATCCGTTGGGCACCGGTGCGGCGGCGCGGGAGGCCTTTGCTCATGCCAGTGCAAACCTTGCCACGTATCCGGACCCCGGCGCGGCGATCGTGCGCGAAGCCATTGCCCGCGTGCATGATCTTGATCCGGCGCGGGTGATTTACGGCACCGGGTCGGATGAACTGTTGCACATCGCTGCCAGCGCCTATGCCGGGCCGGGGGACGAAATACTCTATGTCCGCTACGGCTTTTCCGTTTACGATATCGCGGCGCGGCGCGTGGGGGCAACGCCGGTGATCGCGCCGGACAGCGATTATGGCACCGATGTCGATGCGTTGCTGGGGTGTGTGACGGAGCGGACGCGGGTCGTCTTCCTTGCCAATCCGAACAATCCGACCGGCACGATGACACCACGGGCGGAAATCGCGCGTTTGCACGCTGCTCTGCCAGCCGATGTGCTGTTGGTGATTGATCAGGCCTATGCCGAATATCTTGATGCCGACGAGGATGACGGCGGGCTGGAACTGGCGAGGACCGCGCCCAATGTGCTGGTGACGCGAACCTTTTCGAAGATTCACGGGCTGGCGGCGGAGCGAATCGGCTGGGGCTATGCGTCGGCGGAGATTGTCGGGGCGCTGCACCGTATTCGCGCGCCGTTCAACCTGACGACCGCCGGGCAGGCCGCCGCCGCCGCCGCGATCGGTGACAGCGCGTGGATCGAGGCCAGCCGTGCGCATAACAGCCGCTGGCGGCAATGGTTCTGCGACGAGATCGCGTCGATGGGGAATCACGGCCTGTCTTTCGTGCCGAGCAGCGCCAATTTCGTGTTGCTGCTGTTCGACGGCAGGCTGACCGCCGAGGCCGCCTATCAGGGGCTGATGCGGGGCGGTTATGCGACGCGCTGGCTGCCGGGGCAGGGTTTGCCCAATGCGCTGCGCATCACCATCGGCACCGAAGTACAGATGCGCGATGTCGCGCGGATGCTCCGGGAACTGGCGGAAGCAGGCTGAGGCGCGCCCGACCTGCCGGTTGCGGTCCGGAATGGGGCGGCGGGGTGGAGATTACCCCTTGTCGCCCTCATGAACCTGCTTCAGCAGGCCGGAGGCGCGGGCGACGAAATCCTCGGTCACTTCGCGGGCATAGGGGTTCATCGTCTCGATCGCGGTGAACAGTTCGAAACTGTCCTTGCCGATCAGTTCGGTCATATCGATCAGATGCTGATAGGTCTGGGTCTTCAGCATTTCGTCGGGCAGGTGCATCGATGTCAGCGTGCGGCCGATCAAATGGGTCAGCCCCTGAACATAGGCCATTTCCCGGTCATGTTCCTCGGCGCTGGTGATGCGCACGCGCATGCCCATTTCCTCGCCCAGCGCCGCGACCTTCCGGTGCTGCTCGCCGCGTAGCGGGCAGATGACCAGTTGCCGCCCCTCCAGCCCGTCGCGGGCCACGCTTTGCGGTCCGAACAGCGGATGGGTGGGCACGACATGCACGCTTTCCGGCAGGTAATGCGCCAGCCACCGGCTCGGCAGCATCTTGACCGAAGCCACGTCCAGCACCGTCGCACCGGGGCGGATATCCGGCGCTGCGCGGGCTATGACATCTTCCATCGCCTGAACCGGCACGGCGAAGATCACGACATCGCTGGCCGCGGCTTCCGCCAGAGGAAGAGGACGGAAGCCCGCCGCCATTATCTCCGCGTCTGTCCGGTACGGATCATGTACGCCGATCGAAAAACGCTCGGACAGATGCGTTGCAGCCAGCCTGCCGAATTCGCCAAAACCAATGATGCCAAGGCTCTTCATGGGAAGGCGCCTATCATTCCGGGGCGGAAAGTCCATCCCCGGCAGGAGGATTCAGCGCATTGATGGCGGCATGGACGCGGGCTTCCGCCTCTGCGCGGGGCAGACCGGGCGGGATCGTCTCCCCCACTTTATAGGTGATGATGCCGGGCCGTTTCAGGAAGCTCTGGCGCGGGGAAACCCGCCCGCTGTCGACCGCGACCGGAATGACCGGCAGGCGGAGCAGCTTGTACAGCCCGGCAAAGCCCGCCTTCAGGGCGGGACGTTCCCCATGGGGCACGCGGGTGCCCTCCGGAAACAGGCAGATCGGTCGCCCTTCGGCAAAGGCCTTGTCGGCATCTTTCCGCATCATGCGCAGCGCGGATGCGCCCGCATCGCGCCGCACCTCCATCATGCCATAGCGCCGGGCAGCCCACCCCCAAAGCGGGATGCTGAGCAATTCCGCCTTGGCTGCGATCATCGGATAATGAAAGAAACAGAGCAGATCGATCGTTTCGAACATCGATTCATGTTTGAAGACATAGAGTGCGGGTTCGTCCGGCATGGCGCCGACGATCCGTATCTTCTGGCCGAGCAGGAAGCGGGCGCAGATGCGATGAAAATAGGCCCAGATACGGACGACGCCGCGCATCGGCGCCTTTCCGAACAGGGCGGCGACGAACGTGGTCAGCACCAGAAGGAGCGTTCCGCTGTAGAAGATCAGCGCGAACACCAGCGAACGAAAGAAGAGCAGCGGGGTGGCGGTCATCGGATCAGATACCGATCAGCCCGGCCAGGCGGCGCAACAGATATTTATTATATTCGATCGCCAGCATCGACAGGCTCGGTTCGGTCGGCACCGCATCATAAACGAGGACGATATCCTTCGGCAGAGCCTCGCGCAGTTCGAACGCGGCGCGGCGCATATGCCAGTCGCTGGTGATGAGGCGCACCGTGTCATAGCCCCGCTTTTCCAGCCAGCGCGCGGTCTCTATGCCGTTCGACCGGGTATCGATCGCTTCCCGGCCGAGGGTGATGCAGCAATCGAACAGCTTGTCCGGCGCCTTATATTGGATGGCCAGTTCATGAGGGCGGACCGAGCGGTCGACGCCGGAAATCAGCATCCGCTTGGCGGCCCCGTCCTGCAACAGCGTCAGCCCCCGGTCGATACGGCCTGCGCCGCCGGTCAGCACGACGATCGCGTCGGTGGTCCGCAGGTCGAGCGGTTGGGGCAGCCAGATCGAGAACCAGGCAAAGCCCAGCGCATAAACCAGCAGGATGAAGGCGATGAAGCGGGAAATCACAGGGCACGCTCCAGCGCATGGCGAACGGTGATTCGCGCAGTCAGCATTGCCAGCAACGTGCCGAATATCGGGATTAGGGGCAAGAGCACGGCCAGCCGCCAGGGCAGCGCGATCATCTGTGTCAGTTCCGCATCGGTCGCGGCTATGAAACGACCGGCCAGCCACAACAGAACGGAGGCCGCACCAAGGCCCAGCGCGCCGCCGAACAGCGCGTCGAGCGCCATACGGCGCTGAAACAGACGGGCGATCTGCACATCGGTCGCGCCCAGCAGGTGCATGATGTCGATCGTCCCCCGATGGGTGGTATGCGCACTGCGCGCGGCGATCGTCACCACCGCGCCGGTCGTCAGAATCATCAGCGCCATCACGCCGGCGGCCAGCCACATCAGCAGCCGCATCAGCCGCTCGACCGGCCCCAGATAGAGTTCATGCGAATCGATGCGGACGGAAGGGGCCATCGCCTTTGCCCGCATCGCGATCGCCTTCAGCGTCGCTGGCGTCGTGCCCGGCGCCAGTTCGAAATCGATCAGCGCCGGTATGGGCAGGTCATCCGCCCCGGCATCGGCGCCGATCCAGGGTTCGAGCTGCGCCGCGAGGGCCTCTTCCGGAATGATCCGGACCATGCGCACGGCCTTGTCCGCGCGCAGCATGGCCGCGACCCTGCGGACCTGATCGGCGCGCCTGGCGGCGTCCGCCTCGACGATCTGTGCGGTCTGGCCGCCCGCCAGTTCCCCGTGCATGCGTTCCAGTGCGTTGGAAAGCGCGAGGCCGGCGCCACCCGCGAGGGTGGAAAGAAACATCATGATCGCGATGATCCATGGCATCGGCCCGCGCCGCCCCTGCGGCAGCCAGCGGTTGCGGGCGGCCCGCCCGGCCCGTTGCGACCAGGCGAATCCGCCGCCGCCCTCGCGCCTTTGCTGTTCGTCCATCGTCATGATCGGCCACTCATCCGGGTTTGCCGAGGGCAAGGCCCTGAATCAGCGCGGGACGCTTGTCGGGCGGAAAGCGCAGGCTGCCCGTCGGATCGATCAGGCGCCCGCGGTCGAGCCGCATCATCTGTCCATGGGGGATCATCCCGATCAGCGGCAGGTCATGGGTGGCGATGACGATGGTGGTGCCTAGCCGATTCAGCGCCTCGAACAGGCCGAGCAGGCGCTTCGCCATGTCGGCATCGACATTGCCCGTCGGTTCGTCGGCCACCAATATGTCGGGGCGGCCGATCACCGCGCGGGCGATGGCGATGCGCTGCTGCTCGCCGCCCGAGAGAGAATCGGGTAGAGCGCCGGAACGGTCGCCGAGACCGACCCAGCCCAGCATCTCCTCCACCGGCCCGCTGATTTCCCGTTCATCCAGCCCCGCCAGCCGCAGCGGCAGCGCCACATTGTCATAAGCGGACAGGTGCGGCACCAGCCGGAAATCCTGAAACACCACGCCGATCCGCCTGCGAAAGCCGGGCAGGCGGCTACGCGGCATCATCACCACATCCTCGCCGAACAGTTTCAGAACGCCGCGGCTCGGTCGCTGGGCGAGGTAGAGTAGCTTCAGCAGTGAGGTCTTGCCCGCGCCGGAAGCGCCGGTCAGAAAATAAAAGCCGCCGGTGGAAAGGGAAAAGGAAATGTCGGACAGGACTTCCGCATCCGCCCCGTAGCGCAGACCGATATTCTCGAACTCGATAATAGCGCTCATATCCGTGGAAGATCGGCCCCGATGCAGTGTCTGACCGTCCATCGCACAAGCCCCCGCGCCCGTAAAGGCCCGCGCAAAACCCTTCCGGCGAAACGGAAACGGGCGCTATAATGCCGAGGTGTCTTGCGCCCGAGTCAAGAGCGCGCTTATTAAGTCGCATGATCCTCGTCTGCCCCAATTGCGCGACCCGCTATATCGTGCCGGATGAAGCCATTGGCGTGAATGGCCGTCAGGTGCGGTGTGCCGCCTGCAAATATAGCTGGTTTCAGGAAGGGCCGCAGTTGCCGCCGCGTGAAGAGGTGCTTCCGCCGGTCGCTCCGGCCCCGGCATCGGCCGCGCCGGCGTCCCGCGATTTCGATCCGCATATTGATGAGGAGGCTCAGAAGCCCGGCCCGGACAGCGTTGCCGCATCGGAAGATACGGAACGCCCCGTCGATGCCGCAGCGCAGGAGCAGGATTTCGATGCGCCCGGCGACTCCGGGGAACAGGCGGCGGCGCTGCGCGGACAGGCGCGGCCGGTTGATATATCCGGCGTCGAACCGATGATATCGCGAACGGCGGGTTGGGATGAAAATGCCGCCGGTTTCGATGAGGCGGAAGACTATGCCGCGCCGCCCGCTCGCAGGCGGCGTAATCCGGCCCGGTTGTGGACTTATGCCGCCATTTTGTTCTTTCTGGCCATGGCCGGGATAGGCGGTGCGCTTTATTATTTCGGACCGCCGCAATGGGCGGTGCGTGCGGGGTTGCTGGCCGACAGCCAGGAGCCTGACCTGCTTTTCTATCTGGCCCGACCCGCCGAGCGGCGCAGCTTGCCCAATGGATCGGAATATTTCGCGTTCAGCGCCCGCATCGTGAACAGCGGATCGAAGGAATTGCCGGTTCCGCCGGTCGAGGTGCAGCTTCGCGACCGTCAGGACCGTCTGGTGTTCAGCTGGACGACCAAGGCGGACAAGACCCGGCTTAAGCCCGGCGAGGAAGCCAGCATCAATGAAAGCCGGCTCGACATCCCGAAAAATGCCGAAAATTTGTCCCTGAACTTCGTCGACGACGGGCGCTGAGCCCGGCTGGTGGAGGAAACCCTTTCCCCGGTTCCCTGCTTATCTTGGAATAGATGATAAAGGGTGCTTGCAAGCCGCTGGAGCCTTTGCTAATGGCCTGCGCCTGCCAGGCACCGGTTTCGCCGGTTTCCTACTCTGATGTGCGGTCGTGGCGGAACTGGTAGACGCGCAACGTTGAGGTCGTTGTGGCCGAAAGGCCGTGGAAGTTCGAGTCTTCTCGACCGCACCACAGATGCCGGCATGGGCCGGCATCCTTATTTTCGGATCATCCGAACCCGTGATAAGGCCATATGGTTTCGCAGAAATCATGGCAAACGGGGCAATTTTCACCCATAACTATGGTCATCTGCGCGGGGCGCGAGCGCGACTTTCCCAAACTATGTGCCCGGACAGATTGTTGAGCGGTGCCGCTTTGCTATAGAATAATAGAAAGGTGCCGAGGCAAAACCCGTTCCGGGGTGAGCCGGCCCCTGGGGTTTGCAAGAGGGAGCACCGGTGAACGGCATTCGTCCTGAGACCATGGCGCTCGCGGTGGTGCGTCTGTTCATCGCCGCCGTCGTGATTCTTGTTCCGCGCGATTACTGGCCGGTTTCGCCGGCGCTGGTGCTGGCGATCACGATTTTTCTGTTCGGTTGGGCCGCGCTGGCGCTGGCCGCTTTTATCGTTGCCCTGCCCCGATCCCGCCAGGGCTATGTCGCGCTATTGGCGATGGATCTGGTTTTCGCCTGTTGCGTGGCGGTGCTGGGCGATCCGGTCCTCGGGCTGGCGATTCTTCCGTTTGGCGCGCTGTTGTGGCGCGCCTGTTCCGGTCGATGGTCAGGCCTGATTACGATTCCCGTTTATCTGACCCTGTGCCTGCTGCTCTGGATAATGGCTCGGGGAAATGAGACGCCATGGCCGCTTGTGCCCGCCGGGATAGTGGTGCCGGTGACGTGGGTGATCCTCGGTGCGGCTGGGGTGGTGGCCTATCGGTGGAGCAACCTGCGTATCGCCTCGGTCGGGGCTTTGGGGGGCGAGAGCTGGGTCGATTCCATTCTGGATCCCGATCAGCCTTTTTCCACCGATTTCAGCTCCTGGGTCGGGAGCGTGGCCGAGCTTTATGGCGGTAGCGATTGCCTGTGCTTCGTCGCGCTGACCCGGACGGGCGGAAGCATGCATTTTTTCAGCAGCCTGCCCGCCGATCGCGTGCGGGCCGAGCTGGTCGGAGCCGACAAGTGGCAGAATGGCGTGCTGGACCGGCGCCTCTCCATCCTGCGCGACCGGCAGGACAGCGCCGATCCCGCATCCTCCCTTTGTCCGCCGCAGCTGACGCATATGCTTGCCCTTCTGGGGCAGCCCGTCGTCATGGGGCGGCAATTCATGCTGGGGCATCAATGCGGTTTGCTGATTATCGCGCACAAGACCGGCAATGATGCGATTCTGGCGCAGGAAATGAAGCGGATCGACGCCGGGTTCGACGATCTGCTCGATCGGTTGGATCGCATGGTCGAAATGCGCCGTGCTTTCCTGATCGAGGCGCGGGAGGTTGCGCGCCGGGATCTGCATGACGGCGTGCTGCAATCGCTGGCGGCGTTGCGCATGCGTTTGCTGACGATCCTGCAGTCCGGCGACATTGCCGGTACCGATATAGCCAAGGAAATTCGCAATATCGCCGATATCGTCGCGCTGGAACAGGCGCGGTTGCGGTCGATGCTCGATGCGAAATCCGATGCGGATCAGCCGATCAACCTGGTCGAAGCGCTGCGGATCGCGGTTGCGACGGTCGCGCTGCAATGGGAAATCGACATAGAATTTTCCTGCGAGGAACAGGCCATTCCGATGCATCGGGAATCGGTCAACAATGTCGAATTCCTGCTGAGAGAGATTATTGCCAATGCTTCCCGGCATTCCGGGGCGAAAAGGCTGCGTTGTTCCCTTGCGATCAGGCAATCGGACCTTGTCATCAGCCTCAAGGACTGCGATCATGACGGGGATGGAGAGGGTGCGGTTGATGCCGTTATGGCAGGTATTGGTCCGCTCGCTTCGGAGTCGCTGCAACAAAGGCTGGCGCTCGTCAATGGTCGCGCTTACTCGGAAGGGCTGCAAGGCGGAACATTGCTGGCAATAGCCATTCCTCTGGTTTATGATGATCACATCCATGTCTAGACATAAAATCATGATTGTCGACGACCACCCGTTCTTCATTCACGGGTTGGAGCGCTATTTGAGCGCCACCGGCAAATATGAGATTCAATCCGCCCTGTCCGTGGGTGAGGCGATGAAGAGCATATTCGCTTTTCGGCCCGAGCTGGTGGTGATGGACGTGTCCATGGCCGAAGGCGGCGGCATGGCGATGCTGCGCCAGGTCAAGGAACAGATGGACATTCGGACGATGTTCCTGACCGTGCAGATCGATCCGGAAGACACGATAGAGGCGTTGCGTCTGGGCATCGATGCGATTGCGCTCAAGGATCGTGATCCGGAAGATATTGTGAAGGCGATCGATACCGTGCTGGGCGGCAAGACCATGATCGATCCGTCCGTTTCGGAAGGGGCGCTGCGTCATTCGATGCGGGCGCCGACGCCCATGCTGCGTCAGGATGACCTGCTGACCCCGCGGGAGGCGGAGATTGTCGAGTTGGTCTGTCAGGGCTTGAAGAACAAGGATATTGCGGATCGCCACAACCTGACCGAAGGAACGGTCAAGGTGCATCTGCACAATGTCTATCGCAAGCTCGGGGTCAATTCCCGCGCGGAACTGATCGTCAAGAAAGGTGGCCTCAATTTCGGTCGCTCCACCGACGCCGCCTGAGGCATTGCCTGAAATGATTTCGCGGATGTGACCACCCCGTTACCGGGCATCCGACAGATGCGCAGGGCAGGATGCGGCAGCTTTCCGGCCAAATGGTATCATCTACGCTCCGGCATTCGTGGCGTATCAAAAAGATGGAGCGGTCGATCTGCTCCGATCCGATCACAAGCAAATCGGGGACGGAGCCCGGCGAATTCAGGAAAAGGCGCGGGGCAGGGTCAATATCGCCCCGACGGCAATGGCAATGCCATAAGCGAGCTTGTTGTCGCGCAGGTTTTTCGGCTGTTTTGTCCGCGCATTGCGGGCCATTGCGATCGCCAGATGCGCAATGGCGAGGACCGCCCCCGAAAGCACTACACACAGCAGCAGGAACAGGGCATGGCCGAGCGTGAACCAGAGCGCGACGGCGGCATAGAGTTTGGCATCGCCCCCACCGATCCAGCGAAACGCGAAAAGCGCCAGCCCCACCACCAGAGCAATGCCGAAATGAAGCAGATGGCTACCCAGCGGCCCGGCGATCACGTTCATTGACCAGGCGATGACGAAGAGCAGGAGGAAGGCGAGCGGCCACCCGTTGGAAATGGTGCGCGACCGGGCATCCTGTATTGCCGCGCCGACCAGCATCGCCATGAAAATAAGGGCAAAGGGCAGGGCGGCGCCCAAGGGCAAGGTAGACATGGTCATCTGGGGTCAGCCCTTATCAACGATGATTGGGGTCAGCGATAGTCGCACCCTGTGCAGGCTCCCGGCCGGGCACGAGGCGGCAAGGTGGACAGGCGTTGGTGCCGGCGGGTCAGGAACGGCATGAAATGATCCGCGCCGTCAATGTTCCGGCCGGGGTCGCCACCGAGGCTTGCCCGTTTGTCGCGGCGCAACCCGAAGAGATATCCGCAGTGTCGCTGCCGGTCCGCAGATGCAGCCTCCGGGCGCTGACGCGCTCCATCCTGGGCTGGTCCGCCGGTGTTGCGGCCGGGCTGGTTGCGGGCCGACTGGTCACGATGCGCCATACCGGTGCCGAATTGGGTCTGGCGTCGGCTGCGCGCGATTCCGGTGTGGTGGTCGCGGCCATCATGACGGGTGCCGGAGCGGTCGACCGTGCAGAATCAGGCGTCCGGGTCACCAGCCGGACGAGCTTCCGTCCGCCCTCCGGGGTATCGGCGGCGGCCAGATGCGGGCCGGAGGACCGATGCCCCAGCGCTTCGAGCCGGGGCCTGCCACTACCGGTCGTCCGCAGCGCAACCATGGCGCCTTGAACCGGTGCCGGGCCGTTGCCAGACACATCCGCGGAAGCGGACATTACCGGCCGGGCGAAGGGCTGCACCGCACCCAGCCGGGCATAGTTGCGCCGATAGGCGGCTTCATCGGGCGCATAGGCGATGGCCCGTTCGAAATAGCGCCGGGCAAGATCGGTCCGGCCGATCTGCGCATAGGCGACGGCAAGGCCGTTTTGCGCGGCCGCCGATTGCGGATCGAGCAGCACGGCGTTGCGGAACTGTGCGATCGCCAGTCCATAGCGCCCGGCGGCGAGCTGATCGCGCCCGCTGGCGAGCAGGCCTTCCAGATTGGTGGAAGCCAGCATCGCGTTGGAAGACAGGGGCCGAACCGCCACCCGCTCGCCGCGATGAGAACATCCCGCAAGGCCGACCCCGGCGAGCGTGAGAAACAGCGTTGAAGCGATGCTCTTGTTCATTGTGCCCCCCGCATGATGGGAATGACGATTTTGACGACCTTGATCGCCGCCGGCAGCATCAGCACGCCGATCATTGTTGGCAGCATGCATACGACCAGCGGGATGGAAAGCAGCACGGGCAGGCGGTGCGCCTTTTCTTCCGCGCGCAAACGGCGCTTTTCCCGCATCTCCCCGGCATAGACGCGGAGGGTGGAGCCGATGCTGGTGCCGAGCTTGTCGGACTGGATCAGTAAGGTGGTGAAGGCCCGGATTTCATCGACATGGGCCCGGGTGGCCATGCCGCGCAACGCCTGTTCCCGGCTCGCGCCCGCCCGCAGCTCCAGCGTGGTGGCCGACAATATTTCGGCGAGCAGCGGGTGGGACCGCAACACTTCCCGCCCGACCCGGTCGAATGCTGCTTCCAGCCCCAGCCCTGCCTCGACGCAGACCAGCATCAGGTCGAGGCAGTCCGGAAAGCCGTTGACGATGTCCTGCTTGCGCCGTTCGGCCCGCGCCGACAGCCACAAATTGGGCAGATACATGCCGATGGCGGCGAGGCAGACCGACCAGAGATAGAGCGACATCAGGGATGGCGGCTCGGCCCGGTTGAGCGTGAGGAAAAGATAGATGCCCGGCAGGACGAAGAGCAGGACCAGCCGAGAAAGCGTGAAGACGCGCACTGCCGCTGCGGATGGAAAACCGGCCATCGCCAGCTTCGCGCGCAGCGTGCTGTTATTCTCGTCGGTCAGCGGAATGCCCGCCTTTTCGATCGCGGCGGTCAGCCGGTTCCATGCCTGGGCCTGTTCCTGCTCGCGCAGGCCGGTGGTGGCCGCCAGATCGGGATAATGGCCGTTCTGCGTTTCGGCCAGCCGCCTGCGCACCGCCGTGCGGTTAGCGATTGTCCGCGAAACGACGATGATGCTGATGACGACGAACAGGAAGACGGCGAGAAGTGCAGTCGACCGGAGAATGGGAGAGGTGGCGAGCGCGTCGATCATGATGTCACACCTTCAGGTCCACCATCCGGCGGATGATGAAAACGCCCAGGAAATAAAGGCCGATCAGCGCCGAAAAACCGATGATGAAGGCCGGGTCCCGCGCATATTCGAGATAAAATTGCGGGTTCAGGGAAAAGACCAGTGCAAAAGTGCCGATCGGCAACGCCGTCAGCACCTTTGCCGACATGCGCCCTTCCGAACTCAGTGCCCGGACCTTCATGAACATGGTCATGCGGTCGCGGATGACATGGGCCAGATTTTCCAATATTTCGGCGAGATTGCCGCCGGTTTCATTCTGCACCGACAGCGACACGACGAACATGCGCATGTCCTCCAGATCCCAGCGGTCGGCCATGTCCTGCAACGCCTCGCGCAATTCGCGGCCATAGGCGATTTCGTCGGTCACCAGTCCGAATTCGCTGCCGATCGGGTCTTCCATTTCCGTAGCGAGGAGAGAGAGCGCGGATTCGATCGGGTGCCCGGCACGCAGGCCCCGGACGAAAATGTCGAGCGCGACTGGAAACTGCTCCTGAATCTTCAACCGGCGCTTTTGCCCGAGATGGGACAGGATCAGCAACGGGATGGCAAGGCCCAGACACAGGCTGAAGACGAGGGCGAGCTGGATCATGCCCAGCGTCACGCCATAGCCGATATAGGCGGCACCGATCACGATCAGGGAGAAGACCGCGCCGACCGCTGCGAACATAAGCAATATCGCCTGTTGCGGCGCAAGGCCGATATTGCTCGCGCGGATGATCGTTTCCATGTGCGCGAGGCCGCGGCCGAGAAAGCCGGGCAGATGGGCGAAGCTGCCGGTCGGGGCGGATTTGCGGATCTGGGCGATGATTTCCTGCCGGTCGTCGCCATGCTCGATCATGCGCAGGCGCTGGTTGATCGCGCGGGTCGAGCTGCCGCGATGGCGCAACTGGCCGAGCAGGAATTCGCTGATCAGAAAGACCATGCCGAAAATCAGCACGAGGACGAGAATGCGGAGGACCGTTGCGCTCATCTCAGCCGACCTTCAGTTCCGGGCGGAACAGCTCCGAGGGCAGGTCGATGCCATGGGCGTGCATCTGGTCCAGAAAGCGCGGACGGATGCCGGTGGCCTCGAAATGGCCGATCATCCGGCCATTTTCATCGCGCCCCATGATGCGATAGCGGAAAATCTCCTGCATGGTGATGACCTCGCTCTCCATCCCGGTGATTTCGGAAAGGCTGGTGAGGCGGCGGGTGCCGTCGGCGAGGCGCGCGATCTGAACCACGACATTGATGGCGGAGGCGATCTGCGCGCGGGCGGATCGAGCAGGCATGTCGACGCCGCTCATGCCGATCATCTGTTCGATGCGGGCCAGCGCGTCCCGGGGCGAATTGGCGTGGACCGTGGTCATCGACCCGTCATGGCCGGTATTCATCGCCTGCAACATGTCGAATGCCTCGCCGGCGCGCACCTCGCCCACGATGATACGGTCGGGCCGCATGCGCAGCGCATTCTTGACGAGGTCGCGCTGGCTGATCTCGCCCCGGCCCTCGATATTGGGCGGGCGGGTTTCCATGCGCGCGACATGGACCTGCTGAAGCTGAAGCTCGGCCGAATCCTCGATGGTGACGATACGTTCGGCATGGTCGATCGCGGCCGACATGGCGTTCAGCATGGTGGTCTTGCCGGTGCCGGTGCCGCCGGAAATCAGCACGTTGCGCCGGGCGCCGACGACGGCGGCCAGAACATCGGCGATCGATTGCGGGATGCTGCCCAGTTCCACCAGCCGGGCCATGCTGATCGGCTTTTTGGCGAATTTGCGGATGGAGAGCAGCGGGCCGTCTATCGCCAGCGGCGGGATAACCGCGTTGACGCGCGACCCGTCGGCAAGGCGGGCATCGACGAAGGGGGATTGTTCGTCCACCCGGCGCCCGACCGCGCTGACGATCTTCTGGATGATGCGCAGCAGGTGCCGATCATCCTTGAACCGGCTGTCCACGCGTTCCAACCTGCCCTGACGTTCGACGAAGATGATGTCATGACCGTTGACGAGGATGTCGTTGATCGATTCATCCTTCAGCAGCGGTTCGAGCGGCCCGAGGCCGAGCAGTTCATCCAATATGTCGGAAACCAGCGCCCGGCGTTCCGCCTGATTGAGCGCATGTTTCTGAAGCGCGAGCTGTTCATGGACGATCTCGCCGACTTCCGTCTCGATCTGCTTGCGAGACATGGTTTCCAGCGCCTGCAGGTTGATCAGTTCCAGCAGGCGGCGGTGCAGTTCGATCTTCAGATCGAGATATTGGTGGGAAGACCGCCTGTCCTCGGTGTTTTCGTTCGGGGCCGGGGGTGTGGGGGCCTTGTCCGGATTTCCGTCCCGTTTGATCTGCCACATGATGTTCAGTCCTTTCGCGGCAGGAGGGTGGGAATGGTTTCGGCGATCCGAACGAAATCCCGGGATACCTTGGCCTTGCGGTTCAGTTCCCCGGCGATCACCCCCTGATTGTTCGCGGTGCTCATCAGCGCATAGTCATTATGGACCGACAGGGTGATCGGGAAGCCGAGCGCCTTGCCCGCATCATCGAGATCGATCGGCTTGAACAGGCGTTGTTCGACGCGATTGGCCAGTACGACGATGCGGTTGCGCTCTATGCCCTGACTGAGCAACAGCTGGAGTTGACGCTTGCCCTGTCGCAGGCTGGCGATGGTCAGGTTGACGACCAGGATGATGAGGTCGGAGCGGGCGACCGCCGACAGGGTCCAGTTCGACCAGTTGGCGGGCATGTCGGCCACGACATAGTCGAATTCGCCGCGCGCCGTCTGCAAAATGCGCTGAAGCTGCTGATCGTCGATCGATTCCAGCGGGCCGATCTCCTGCGGTGCGGGCACGAATTTCAGGCCGGTCGACAAGGTCGAGGTGATGGTGTTGAGGAAATCTCCGTCGACCCGCGCGCCGCCGTCCAGCAGGTCGGTCAGCGACGGTTGGGCGGGCGCACCAAGATAGGTGGCGGCATTGCCGAACTGCACGTCCAGGTCGAACAGGCAGGCCCGGCTGTCCGGCTGCTGCGCCAGCGCGCTCGCCAGATTGACCGCGACATTGGTGGCGCCGACGCCGCCGATGCTCTTCACCACCGAGATGAACTGGCCGTTGCGCACGCGGGCGGGCGCGCTGCTCTTCAGTTCCGCCAGTATCTCGCCGATACTTTCGGTGAGTTGTCCCATCGCAAGCGGCAACTGGACGACATCGTGAACCCCCTGACGCAATAGCGCGCGCACCAGCACAAGGTCGGCGTCGCGTACCAGCGCGATGACCGGCAGGCGGGGATGGTCGGCACGCACGCGGGCGACCCGTTCGATCGACCGCGGCGAGCCGGACCGGACCTCCAGGCACAATATGGCGGCGGATTCGAGCAGGCCATGACCCAGCGGCGCATCGGCTTCCAGCATTGTCACGACCGCCGGCATCCCGGCCCCGCCGGAGAGCGGCTGTCCGGCCTCGGCGGCCTCGGCCGGGCTGAGCACGATGGCGATCTGGTGGTGGCTCGGGTCCAAGAGGCCATTCTCCATGCTCAGTGCGTTCTGATCGATCAATCCCACGATGTTTCTCTCAATTCGATGTTGTGCCGTCGCCGTCTTCCATGCTCAGCGTCGCCGCGAAATCGGGCAGAGTGAGCTGGGCGCCGAACAGCATGGCTGTAACAGGCGTGAAGGTAAGATTCCGTAACCGCACCGTGACCAGCGGCGCAACATCCGGCCCATTGGGGTCGCCGGCATAACCGAGGCCCGAATAATCATAGTCGATGGTCACATCTGCCGCCGTAATGTCGGATTTGAACCGGGCCATGCGCTCGACCAGTGCGGTGAAAGCTGTTCCGTCCCGCGCGGTGCCGAACGGACAGGCCCCGCCCGATTTGCAGGTGCAGGTGGACGAGGTGCAGGAAATGCCGCTGAAACTGCTGGAGGGGATCGGGTCGCCCTGTGGAATGCCGCCGGAAACCGCATAGCTGTAGCTTTTGATGCCCGACGCGACCGGATTGGTGGCGACCGCGAAGCGCACGCCCATTTGCGTCGCCTTTTCCGCCTGATTCCATGTCCACATCAGCCGCCCGGCATCGAGAATGCCAAGCAGGAACAGCAACAAGATCGGCACCACCAGTGCGAATTCCGCCGCCGGTCCGCCATGCTCATCGCGCCAGAAGCGAGGGAAAAAGCCGCTCATAACCCCATCACCGGTGAATTGGCCTCTGCGGCGATGGTGATGCCCTTCGTGTCGAAGCCGACCAGCCCGAACAGGGCAGTATAGGGCACGACGGCGCTGACGGTGACGCGTGGTGCCCCGCCCGCCATGTCGCGATAAATGCCGTCGGTCGTCGCGGCGCTGCACGATATGCTGACGGTGACATCATCATCGGTCCAGCCGGCGATGCGCGGGGTGCCGCCGGACAGGGCGCCAGTGCGGGTCAGATTCTTGATCTCCGTTTCGACCGTGGGATCGACGGTGGAGCAGCTATATTTGCTGAACGACTGACGCCCGGCAAAGCGCGCGCCGTCGCGCACCGCCTTGATGACGATATGCTCGTTCCAGAAATAATTGCCCGCTTCGAACGCGCCGAACAGCAATGTCATCAGCAACGGCAGGACCAGCGCCATCTCGGCGGCGGCGGCGGCGGTGCGATCGCGCAGGAAGCGGGCGGTAAGGGGAGGCAGGGCGCGCATCATTCGACCAGATAGGGCACTTCGCGCCGGACCACCTGCCCGGCGGTGCCATCTCCGCTATTGCCCGCCTCGTCGATCACCTCGACATAGACATCGCTGGCCGCAGTCTGGGCACGCGGCAGCGAGGGTTCGACCAGAAAGACGTCGATCCAGCGTTTTACCGCGACATTGGTGGTCTTGCCGGAAACGCCTTCGGCGGTGCAGTTGATGACCGCGACCGACAGCCGCCGCCGATCGACGATATTTCCGCCCGGCACCAGACCGGGCGTCACGCAGATCGGGGCGCCATAGGAAGTTTGGTTTGCCGATACGCTTTGCGGTTGCAGGCGCGTGGACGCATGATCCATCTCGTAGCGGTAGACCTGATAGCGGGTCGGGGTCGATGTACCGAACATCGATACCATGTCGGACGATGACGGCAGGGTCGGATAATTGACGCTGTTCGACCGGAAATAAGCATAGCGGTCCCACACGCCGTTGCCGACACGCCCGCCGGAACAGGACCCGGTGCTGCTGAGCGCATGGCAGATGTCGCGCGGATAGCCCATGGGCGACAATCCGGCGGGATAGGTGGATATGTCATAAGGCGTCGCCGATGTCGGCAGATAGGGGCTGGGCGGGATCTTCCAGCCATTGCCGCCGCCACTGTTGAAGGCGCAGCCATTGCCCTGCTTCACCACATCCTTGCGCGCATTGGCCGAAGGCGGGCAACTCGCATCATTGGCGCCGCAGGCGCTGTTGAGGCCATTGGCATAGACATCGAAACGGGTGTTGAGCGCGTCGAGGACGGAAATCATCTGCCCCGGTTCGGTGGTAACGCCCGTTCCCGGCAAGCAATCGCCCGGAATTTCGACATTGCCCAGCAACTGGCGCACCGTGCTGGCGCCGTTGCCCGCGCCATTGTCGAGGAAGCCGAAATTGCCCGGCCCATATCCGCCGCCGCCGTCATTGGCGACGAGGCGAATGCCCTTGCCGATATAATCGGCGACGGTGAAATCCGGGTCGGTCGCCTCCAGCGGGTTGCACATCATCACCGGCGGCACCTTGCAGGTGGCAGCGCCCAGCCCCGCCATGGCGGTGGCATTGATGTCGCCGGAACTGATGGCGCCGACGATCGGCGTCAGCGCGTAGAAAACCTCGCGGCCATCCACCGTCACTTCGACGAAATGGGCGTTCTCGTCGCTGTCTGCGGTCGTGGTCTTGCCCTTGTCCTGCCAGAAGACGATCGTGGGGATGGTGATGCTCTTGCCCTTGTCATCATCCGACAGGAGCGTCGAATTGGCGACCAGACCGGAGGCGGCGGTGGTAGCGCGATCCCGCGCGCCGTCGCGGCCGTCAAGCTGGGTCGCGGCGGCGAGCGCGGCCTGATCGGCCGCGTTCTGTAATTCCGAATGCATGCCAGCCAGCCGGGAATAATCGAAGGCGATGCCACCCATGGCGATCAGCGCGGTCAGGGTGAGGGCGACGGTCGGCGCGACCGCGCCTTCCCTGTTCCTCGTAAAATCCCTTTTCATCGCCCTTGCCACTATCCGCTCCGTTCGTTCCTTCCCGCCTGTTTCCGTCAGTTGGTTCCGCCGCCTCCGCTGCCGCTGCCCGATATGCTGCGGGTGGTCCGGATCCCCTTGGGCTGTTTCACCTTGTCGGTGCGATAGCGTTCGACTGCGGGGGCCATTTTGTCGCCCGATGCGCTCGCCAGCGCCTCGTCATAGACGGGGGCGGGGTCGATCGTCTGGACCTCGGCATTGAGGCGGGTCGAATCGCCGAACCCGACATCGATCGGGGTACAGGCGGCAAGGCCGGGCAGCAGTGCCGCCATCAGCAGGAGAGGGCGATTAATATTCATAGCCGGCGGCTCCTTCTGATGTGGCCGGTGCCGCCTGCGCGGGCTGCGGCGTGGAGGAAGACGGACGCGCCTGATTCTTCGCATTGGGCAGGACCGGGACGGCCTTGTCCGTGCGACCCAGCAGGAACAGTTCGCCTTCGGTCGCATCGCCGACGCGGTCGGTCGGCAACGCTATCTGATCCGGCCGGGTCGGCTTCACCAGACGCGGGATCACGACGATGACCAGTTCCGTCTCGCCCCGTTGAAAGCCGGAGGAGCGGAACAGCGAACCGAGGATCGGGATCGACCCGAGCAGCGGAAGTTGCCGCACCGTGGTGGCAAAATCGCTCTGCAACAGGCCGGCGATCGCAAAAGCCTCGCCATCGCGCAGTTCCAGCACCGTGCTGGCGCGGCGGGTCCGCAGGCCGGGAATGGAGAGGCCGTTGATCTGAACCGAGGCATTTTCGTCGAGCGCGCTGACCTCCGGTTCGACCGACAGGCTGATGACCCCGTCCGCCAGCACCGTCGGCGTGAAGGCGAGGCTGACCCCGAACGGCTTGAATTCCACCGTGACCTGCGAGTTGTTACTCGTATTGTTACCGCCCTGAATGACGGGGATCGGAAATTCGCCGCCCGCCAGGAAGGAGGCGGTCTCGCCGGACAGGGCGATCAGCGTCGGTTGCGCCAGTGTCTTCAGCAGGCCCTTGCTTTCCAGCGCGTCGAGTGTCCCTTCGACATTGACATTGCCGATCGAGAACAGCTTGCGGGGCTCTGTTGCAAAGATTGGCGGCAGTCAGAGGTAGGCTGTCGCTCTGCGCCGATCAGGCGGCTGCTGCGAAATGGTGGTTGAGCATGCCCAT
>SBGG01000076.1 GCA_006226685.1 Sphingomonadales bacterium | reverse complement strand
ACGCTATGATCGCTGCCCGAAGGCCTTCTTCTCCGCCGTCGCTCTCGCCGCAACCGTCATCTTCTGGCTCTGATCAATGAGTCCTGACCCTAGGGCGGATCGACATTCAGAAGATGACGAGCCGAAAATGGTGATTTTGCGTGATCCGGAGCGGAGCGTACTCAAGGTACGTGAGCACCAGAAGCGCGCGAAAGCGCCATTTGCAGGCCGCCAGGGCTGAATGTCGATCCGCCCTAGCGCAGCCACACCGATTCACTGCCGGCTTTTCGGCTTTGCGGACTCTTGGTGGTACAAAATGCCGACAAGGAGCAGAGCTGCCATGCTCCCTGATATGTCGATCCGCCGTCTCACGCCGCAAGCCCAGCCTTGCAAGGCAACCGGCGCGCAAGGCCTTTACCTGTCGGCGCGCGCCAATGGCAGGCTCTGTTGGCAACCGGGGTCAGGGCCATTACTGACACCGTTGAGGCGTCCAGATACCGACCTTGCCGGGCCAGATTGCCCGGCCGGAAGGCCGGTTGCCTTTCCAAGGACAAGCCGGCTCGAGATGGAAGCCATCTGAACGTCCCGCAGGGATTTGACGAAAACGCCCCGATGCTGCGTCGAACAGCCTGAAAATATCGTCAAATTCCCACACATCCCCGCCTTGTTTCGGATCATTTTACTTCAAACCTCAACGGTGCCACTAAGGGCCTCTGATCCTGGGGGAGATGTGGGAATGGTGCGGGTGCCGGTGCGTGACCTGCTTGCGGGCTTGTCCGTCGCGGGGCTTATGGTGCCCGAGGCCGTAGCTTATGCCGCGATTGCCGGTCTTGCCCCTGGACGGGCCCTGATCGCGGGTATCGTGGGAGGGCTTGCCTATGCGGCCTTCGGGCGCAGCCGGTTTGCCATCGTCTCACCGACCTCCTCCTCGGCAATGATTCTGGCGGCGGCCATCGGTTCGCTGGGCACGGCTTCCGTCACGCGTGACGAGATGGCGACCGCACTGACACTGGCCGTCGGCGTGATATTCGTCGGACTGTCGCTCTTTCGCCTCGGAAGCCTGGCCGGGTTCGTTTCGCGACCGGTCTTGCGGGGCTTTGCCTTTGGTCTGGCCATCACCATCATCATCAAGCAATTGCCCAAGCTGGCCGGGATCAGCGTGCCGTCCGGTTCGATCGGCATGGTCGCGTTCGACCTTTGGCGGCAGATGGCGGACTGGCACTGGCTGAGCATCATGCTCGGCCTCATCGCCCTTGCGGCCCTGCTCATCATGCGACGAATGCAGAGCCTGCCGGGCACCGTTATCGTAATCGCAGCCGGGATCGGCCTTTCCATGCTGACGGACCTGTCGCGGTTCGGCATTACACTGGCCGGCCCTGCCCTGATCGAATGGCCAGGTTTCACCCTGCCGCTCGGATTCGACATCTGGGGGCGTATCATGCAGCTGGCCGCGCCGATAACGCTGATTATCTTTGCCGAAAGCTGGGGGACCATGCGCAACCTTGCGCTGCGGCATGGCGACACGCTTGCCCCCAATCGCGAACTGGGGGCGATAGGCGTCGCCAATTGCGCCTCCGCACTGGTTCAGGGCATGCCGATCGGGGCCGGCTTCTCCGGATGTTCGGCCAATGAAGCGGCAGGGGCCACCAGCCGCTGGGCAGCCGTCACCGCCAGCCTGTGCGTTTTTGCGCTGGCGCTGTTCGCAGGAGGGTTGATTGCGCGCATTCCCGAACCGGTGCTGGCCGCCATCGTTATCGCGGCGCTCACCCATGCACTTTCCCCCGCCCCCTTTATACGCCTGTTTCAGATCGATCGCGACCCGTGGATCGGGCTTGCCGCCGCCGGGGGGGTGCTCGCGCTGGGTGTGCTCTACGGCATGCTGGTTGCCGTCGCGCTGTCGATCGCCGAGCTGCTTTACCGTCTCTCCCATCCTTCGGTTAGCGAACTGGGGCAGATCGGCGAACATGATTTCATCGATCTGGTTCGGCACCCTGAAGCCGTTCGCCTTTCCGGCGTTGCCATCTTCAGGCCGAATGCGCCGCTGTTCTTCGCCAATGCCGAGGCCAGCCTGCGCGCCATCGGCGATGCCTTGCGCACCCGCCCCGAACCCGTGCTGGTGCTGAGCCTCGAAGAAAGCAGCGACCTTGACAGCACCGCCGTCGAGGCGCTGGCGGAGTTCGCGCAGGCGCAGAAAGCGCAGGCGCGCCGCCTGATCCTTGCGCGCGCGCACGATCGCGCACGCGATGTGCTGGAAACCGCGGGCGAGACCGATCTCGCCCTGGGTTCGACTTTTTCTGTGGCGGACGCCGCCCGGCTTGCGACGAAAAAAAGCTGATCGCGGCTCTTCCCGCCCGGACCGATCCCACGATGCGTATCCTATCGGCATCGGAGCTAGGGTCAGGCGGTGTCTCGCGGATGACAGCCCCCGACCGCATTATTCCCAGTGCCGACATCGGGAATATCGCTCATTTCCCCGGGGCTTGTTCTTGCTCCATCCGGGCGAGCAGCCGCTCTCGCACCTCAATCCGTTCGAGCCGGAGCGGCTGCGCGCGCAAACGGGCGATTTCCTCGGCCGTAAAAGGCTGAAAAGCCGGGCTCATATGATCGGGGTCGAAGCGGTACAGCGCCCAGTTGAGAAGCTGGGCGAGACGCC
This sequence comes from Sphingomonadales bacterium, assembly GCA_006226685.1. Taxonomy (GTDB): domain Bacteria; phylum Pseudomonadota; class Alphaproteobacteria; order Sphingomonadales; family Sphingomonadaceae; genus Sphingobium. The sequence continues at coordinate 72,578 of SBGG01000076.1, read as the reverse complement.
GGTCATCAAGATCGGTCATGGCCACGCCGGGCACCCGGGCAATGAAGGAACGGCCGCCCTCCACCCCCAGAAACCGGGCCACCATGTTGCGCAGCGGCGGAGCGCTCTCCGCGCTCCCGGTGCCGTCAGGGCGATGGCATCCCTGGCATTTCAGCATATAATCGATATGCGCCTGTCGTGGATCGGAAACCCCCGGAAGTGGTTGTGCGCCCTTCCCTTCGCCAACTGCGGCCATTGCCCCCGCGCCCGCCACCATCGTGGCGACGGCAAGCATGACATGCCGAAGCCGGTATCGCATAATTATCGCGCTACACCATGAAGCGCCGCCAGCTTTCCGGCATCCAGCGCCTTGCCCCAATTTTTCGCGGCCGCGATCTCCGCGACCGAATAGGGTTTGAATGCCGGCCCCACCTTTGCGACATTGGTGCCGACATGGTTGAGAATGGCGGCGATGGCGGCATCGTCAAGGCCCGCCTGCGCGGGCATCACGCCGCGATAGGTCTTGCCGTCGACCGTGATCGGGCCGGACAATCCCTTCACCACCGCCAATACCAGATAATGGCGCCCTTCCGCCTGTGCGGCGCGTTCCCGAAAATCCTTTTGCAGCGGCGGGAAGGCGCCCGGTACACCCATGCCGGTGGGAAGATGACAGGCGGCGCAGCGTTTGAAAAGCGCCGCACCGTCGGGTCCGTCCGCCGACTGCGCCGCCGAGGGTTTCAGCATGGCGGCGACCGACCCGGCAAGAGCGACAGTCAGGGCGACAGAAAAAAGAAAATGGTTGCGCATCGTCAGGAATCCAGAGCCACGCCGATGATGATGGCGGTCGAGCAATTATAGACCGCGCTCTCCGTGCCGAGGCACCAGTTATAATCATTATTCGACTGGGGCCGGACCTGCGGGCGGTCGCCTTCATTGCGGTTGCACATGCACTGGCCGCAGGAGGACAGGCCGCAACAGTCATTATAGCTGATGATATAAGCGCGGTTGTCGGCCGGATTGGTGCAGGTACCGATCCAGGTTATGGGCGACATTTCGGTTCCCGGAGGGCAGCTCGATACCGTACCGCCGCAACAGGTGCATAAAAACCCGTCAATCGCGCAATAACGCCAGTAATCGCAGCTCGCCGGATCGCCCGGATCCTGAATATTGCCGGTACTTTGCGACGCTCGTGCGCCACCTCCGCCGCCATGTTCGCTGGCTACGGCCCGGGATACCGGCAAAACGGGCAGGGCCGCCGCGCCGGTGACCGTGCCGCCGATCCATGCCAGCAGGCTGCGCCGGGAAGAGCCGCGGGCGAGATTACGTGTCAGCCGCTCGGCAAATTTATCGAAACCAGCCATGGTCAGGCGTCTCCTTCACGTCGGGCGAGAAATTCCTGTATCGAGGCCACGCCGCGTTCCTTCGCCTCGAACAGGCTTTCGAGATGTTCGCGGCTGTTGACGAGGCCCAGCGAAGCGACCTTGCCGCCTTCATCGAGCAGCACCGCATAGGGCAGCTTCGACACGCCGAAAGCGCGGCCCAGAGCTTCGGAAAGCAGGAATGGAATGCCCGCCAGCCCCTGCTCCATCACCATGCGGCGATGCGCGGCCTCATTACCGTCTCCGGCCAGCACCACGTCGAGCCAGCGCGCCTCGGCCTTCGCGGCCGAACGGAATACCGGCAGCAGCGATTTGCACACCGGACAATCGGGCGAAACGAAGAACAGCAACTGGCTGCGCCCGTCCCGCGCGCCACCGACATGGATCATCGCACCATCCATCGCCTTCATGTCCATCGGCGTCACCACCTCGCCGACATTCACTTTCTGATGCAGGGTGAGCGCCCCGGCAGGCGCGATGCGTTCGTGCAATATGCCGACCTGCCGGGCCAGCGCCGCCACCAGAACCGCCAGAATGATGACGGCCGACCATAATAATATCTGCGACAGGATCACCGCGCCGTTCCTTTCCTGCGAGGGTTCAACAAGGGCGGCAGCACCGCCAGCTCCGACCCGGCGATATACAGCGCCAGCAACGCCAGCGCCGCAAAGGGTGTTTCCACCGACCAGCCGCCATCCGGCACCACCAGCGTCAGCCCCGCCAGCCCGGCAAGGACCAGCGGCCGAGCGATCGCGAACAGGCCGACCGGCTTTTCCCGCTCGATCAGGTCGCATCCGCAATCCAGCGTCTCTCCGCGCCGCCGGAACAGAGCCAGCGCATAAGTCACCCACAGCATCGTCGCGAGCACGACGCCCAATCCATGCAGGGTCGGGATCAGCAAAGCGAGCGCCGCGATCACCTCCACCGTGCCCGCCACCGCCAGCAACAACAGCCCCTGCCCGACCGCCGTTCCGGCCAGTCGCGCCGCCGAAATGCCGAGCCGCCGCCAGGCCGCGATTTTATGGACAGCCGCGCCGACAAGCACCAGCGCCAGAAAGAGCGCGACCCCGCTCATCAGGGGGTCACGACCGTCAGCGACATCGGCATATGCGCCACTGTCGACCCGAGTGTGCGGACGAACGCCCCGGTCGCGGCATCATAAACGTCGATGCTGCCGTCCGCCCCGGCAACGACGACATGCGGCGTGGCCTCGCGGGTGACATCGACCGCCATCGCCGCCCCCTTGAGGGCGATCCGCCGGACCCGCGCCTTCTTCGCGGGATCATAGACCCAGACTTCGGTGCCGCCGTCCTTATGCGTGCCTTCCTTGCCGTTGGGCGTCATCAACACATAGAGCAGCCCCGCAGCATCGCTGGTAATGACCTGCCAGCCGCTGGGCCGCCATTCGGGCGTGCCGCCCTCCGCCGTACCGAGCGACCAGCTCCCGGCGATCGGCTTCGCGACAGGGCCGCTCATGTCGAAAGGCTTCAACTGGCCATAGAAGGAAACGAACCATGCGGTCGTTCCGGCCATGGCGGGCGTGTTGAACATCGGCTGTTTGTCGATGTCATAGATTTTTTCCAGCACCTTGCTCGACGCCACCTGCCCCTTTTCATCAAGGACGATGCTGGTCATCGAACCATCCGCGCACAGGGTCGCGAAGCCGCGTTCGCCGGTCGGATAGATATGCGCGCAGCCGGGAAGATCGACCTCGTTCAACACCGTGCGATTTTCAAGGTCGATGACCCGGACAGACTGCGCCGGCGTGAAATTGGAAATCAGCGCCCAGCGCTCATGATTGGTGAACTGGAAAATGCTTTTATAGCCGAGCGAAGCCTGCCGCTTGCCGCCGGGCAGGATGATTTCGCCCTTGGGCTGAAGCGTGACGCCATCCCAGATCGTGATCGCATCCGTCCGTTCCCCCCGGTCGAAGCGGGTGTAGAAGGTTTCGGCCGTGTAGATTTCATTCTTCGCCGACGAATAGAGAAAGCTGGCGAACTGCGTCGCGCGGACAAAGCCCTTGAGCGCCCGATCCGGCGAGCCGATGTCCGCAATCGCCACGCGCCCATCGACGATCGAGTTCATGTTGAAATCATGCACCAGCACCCAGTTCGGAGGATAATGATCCGGCAGGGTTTCGACGGAAGGGATCGGCTCATTGGGCAGAGGGTCAGGGAAGGTTTGCGCTGCGGCCGGAACCGACATCACGCCCGCCAGAAACGCACCGGCAAATACCACGCCCAACCGTCGCATATTGAGCCTCCCTTATGAAATCAGTGATTTTGGTGAACGGGTATAGGTTCCCCGTCTCAATTCCCTCGCTATAATTTTTGAAGAACGTCATAAATTTGTCAAGCGACAAAATTTGAGGCATGATCGAAGAACGGAACAGGATTTGCTTCCCGCACGGACACCGGTCATGAGGTCTGGATGAAACAGTTCCTTGCGCCCTCTCCAACGGAAATTCCCGACCTCGTCATCCCCGAACGGGAAGGCGGCTATGCCAAGGGTCAGGAAATGCGCGAACAGATTTTGCGCGCCGCGCTGATCCTGCTGATCGAGGAAGGCTATCGCGCAATGAGCATGCGGCGCGTGGCCGCGATGTGCGGTCTCAAATTCGGCAATCTGACCTATTATTACCCCTCCCGTGAGGATCTGGTGCGAGATCTGCTCGAATCGGTCGTCCGCGCCTATGAGATCGTGTTCGAGACCATCAAGGGGGATGCCGGGCTTCCCCCGGAGCGGCGGCTCGCGAAACTCTGCCGGATCATTCTGGAAGACATCCGCACCAAGAAGACCACCCGCATTTTCCCCGAACTTTGGGCGCTGTCCAACCATGACCGCTTCGTGCAGGAACGGGTGAATGAGCTCTATGCCCGCGCCCGCGCCTCTTTTGTAGAAATCATCTCCGAAATACGGCCAGACCTCCAACCCGAACATCATCAGGTGCTGGCCCTGTTCCTTTCCGCCTCGATGGAAGGCACCACCATCTTCGCCGGGCATGGCAAGCCCTTCGAACCGCACATGCCCTGGCTGGAAAATCTCGCGATCAAATCCTTCATCGACCTCGTCAGCACGATCAGGCCGGAAGAGTTTGATGACGGGCCGCTTTGCCTGAACCGGGCCTGATACCGGCCACCAGCATGATCGGGCAGGCGGCGGACGGACCGAACCGGCCGGCGTGCGGGCGCGACGGCCGAGCCACTCCCCTTGCGATGTTCGGTCATGCCCCTTTGCGAACAGGGACCATTTCCCTATAGCCTCGCCTCATGCCTCCCAATCCCGCCCAGTTGCTGCATGACATATTCGGTTTCGACAGCTTTCGCGGCGTGCAGGAACAGGTGGTCGGGCGGGTGCTGGCCGGTCGGCATACGCTGGCGGTCATGCCGACCGGCGCAGGCAAATCACTCTGCTACCAGCTCCCGGCGACGGCCATGGACGGGTGCTGCATCGTCATTTCCCCGCTGATCGCATTGATGCACGATCAGCTTCGCTCGGCCCGCGCGCTGGGCATTCGCGCCGCCAGCCTGACCTCGGTCGACAGCGATTGGCGCGAGACGCAGGACCGGCTGGCGGCGGGCGACCTCGACCTGCTCTATGTCGCGCCGGAACGGGCCAGCGGCGAGGGGTTTCGCGCGCTGCTGGAACGATCGCGCATCTGTCTGTTCGCGATCGACGAGGCCCATTGCGTTTCCGAATGGGGGCATGATTTCCGCCCCGACTATCGCCTGTTGCGTCCGCTGCTCGATCATTTTCCGGCGGTGCCGCGCCTTGCACTGACCGCCACCGCCGACGCACATACGCGACGCGACATATTGGCGCAGCTCGGCATCGCCGAGGACGGCCTCATCATTTCCGGGTTCGACCGCCCCAATATTCGCTATGCGATCCAGCCGCGCGACGGGCTGGGGCGGCAGATCGGCGATATTCTGGCCGCCAATCCCGGTGCGGGTATCGTCTATGCGCCGACCCGCGCCGCCACCGAAAAGCTGGCGGAAAGCCTCGGCCGGAGCGGACGGGCAGTGCTGCCCTATCATGCAGGTCTCGCGCCGGAGATACGTGCAGCCAATCAGGCTGCCTTCATCGCCAGCGAGGATATGGTGATGGTCGCGACCGTCGCCTTCGGTATGGGGATCGACAAGCCCGACGTGCGCTTCGTCGTCCATGCCGGGCTGCCCAAGTCGATCGAGGCCTATTATCAGGAAAGCGGCCGCGCCGGGCGCGACGGCGAACCCGCAATGGCGACATTACTCTGGGGACCGGAAGATTTCGTCCGCGCGCGCCAGCGCATCGCCGAGGTCGATCAGGCCCGCCAGCAAAGCGAGCGAGCGCGCATCGCCGCGCTCGGCGCGCTGGTGGAAACGGGCGGGTGCCGCCGCGCCGTGTTGTTGCGCCATTTCGGCGAAGACCCGCCGCCGACCTGCGGCAATTGCGACAATTGCCTTGCCCCGCCGGTCAGCATCGATGCGACCATGACCGCGCGCAAACTGCTCTCCGCCGTCTATCGCACCGGCCAGAGTTTCGGGCTGGGCCATATCGAGGCGGTGCTGACCGGCAGGAGCAATGACCGGATCGTGCAGCGGCAGCATGACCGGCTTTCGGTCTATGGCATTGTCGAGGGCGAGGAAGCGGCGCTGCTCAAACCCGTTTCTCGCGCGCTGATGGTGCGCGATGCGCTGGAAACCAACGAGCATGGCGGGCTGATGCTCGGCCCGGCCGCCCGCCCCTTTCTGCGCGGCGAAGAAGCGGTTTCGCTGGTGCTGCCTCCGGCGCGGCAGAGGCGGAAAAAAGGCGGTCAGGAAGCCAACCCCATCGGCGACCCGCTGTTCGAGGCGCTGCGCGCCTGCCGCCGCGACCTCGCCATGGAGGCAGGGGTGCCGCCCTATGTCGTCTTCCATGACAGCACCCTGCGCGAGATGGCGCAGAAGCGCCCCCGTTCCTTCGCCGATCTTGCGCATATTTCCGGCGTCGGCGAGCGCAAGCGCGAGGCCTATGGGCAAGCCTTTCTCGATGTGATCGCCCGCATCGACGCGGATATTCCCGCATCATAACGGCCACGCGCTTCAGCACCGGAAAAAAGAAGCAGGATTTGCGGACCATTTATGCTAACGGCGCGCAATGCTGACAATCAACGACATCAGCGTCCGCCTTGGCGGTCGCACGATTCTCGATCGCGCCAGCGCCGCACTGCCGCCTTCCTCGCGCGTCGGCCTGATCGGGCGCAACGGGGCAGGCAAATCGACTCTGATGAAGGCGATCATCGGGCAGATCGAACCCGATGGCGGCAGCGTCGACATGCCGCGCGGGATGCGGCTGGGCTATATTGCGCAGGAAGCGCCGAGCGGCACCGCGACGCCCTTCGAAACCGTGCTGGCCGCCGATACGGAGCGCGCCGCCCTGCTCGCCGAAAGCGAAACCTGTCATGATCCGGACCGGCTCGGCGACATTCACGACCGGCTGATCGCGATCGACGCCTATAGCGCCCCGGCGCGGGCGGGCCGCATCCTCGTCGGTCTGGGGTTCGACGAGGAAATGCAGAACCGCCCGCTCGACAGCTATTCGGGCGGCTGGAAGATGCGGGTGGCGCTGGGCGCGCTGCTCTTTTCCGCGCCGGACCTGCTGCTGCTCGACGAACCGTCCAACCATCTCGATCTCGAAGCGACGCTGTGGCTGGAAAATTTCCTGAAGGACTATCGCGCCACCATCCTCATCATCAGCCATGAGCGCGACCTGCTGAACAATGTCGTCGATCATATTTTGCACCTCGAAGGGGGCCGGGTAACGCTCTATCCCGGCGGCTATGACGCATTTGAGCGGCAACGGGCCGAACGGCTGGCGCAGCTTGAATCGGCGCGCGAGAAGCAGGCGGCGCAGCGCGCCAAATTGCAGGATTATGTCGCCCGCAACAGCGCCCGCGCCAGCACCGCCAAGCAGGCGCAATCGCGCGCCAAGGCGCTTGCGAAGATGCAGCCGATCGCTGCCGCGCTGGAAGATCCGACGCTTTCCTTCGCCTTTCCCGACCCCGCACCGCTGCGCCCGCCGCTCATCACGCTCGATATGGCCGCGGTCGGCTATGACGAAAAGCCGATCCTTCAGCGGTTGAACCTGCGTATCGACCCGGATGACCGCGTCGCCCTGCTCGGCAAGAACGGCAACGGCAAGACCACGCTTGCCCGCCTGCTCGCCGCGCAGCTTGCGCCGATGGAAGGGGCGATGAACGCATCGGGCAAGATGAGCGTCGGTTATTTCACCCAATATCAGGTGGAAGAACTGGACAGCGACGACAGCCCGCTGGAGCATATGACCCGCGCGATGCAGGGCGCGACGCCGGGCGCGGTGCGCGCGCAACTCGGACGGTTCGGCTTTTCCGGCGACCGCGCGACGCAGAAGGTCGGATCGCTTTCAGGCGGCGAACGGGCGCGGCTGGCTCTCGCCCTCATCACCCGCAACGCGCCGCATCTGCTGATCCTCGACGAACCGACCAACCATCTCGACGTCGATTCGCGTGAGGCGCTGGTGCAGGCGCTCAACAGCTATAACGGCGCGGTGGTGATCGTCAGCCATGACCGGCACATGATCGAGCTGGTCGCGGACCGCCTGGTGCTGGTCGATGGCGGGCGGGCGCAGCCCTTTGACGGGTCGCTGGAAGATTATACCGACTTCGTGCTGGGCAAGGGCGGCGCGGGCGACAAGCAGGCGCGCGGCGCCAAAACCGACCGCAAGGCCGACAAACGCGCCGCCGCACAGGCCCGCGAACAGGCGCAGGCCGCCCGCAAGCGGGCGCAGGCGCTGGAAAAGGAACTGGCAAAGCTCACCACCCGGCGCAAGGCGATCGAACAGGCGATGTTCGACCCGGCATCGGCGGAGGCTTCGCTTTCGAAACTGACCATGTCGGACCTGAGCCAGCGTCACGCCGAAACGCAACAGGCCATCGACATGGCCGAGGAACAATGGATGGAAGCCAGCGAAGCACTGGAAGCGGCGGGAGCATCGGCATGAAGGAACGGTTCGAACGCCACAAACAGCCCTGGCGGGCCGATGAGATCGACAAGCTGCATACCCTCGCGAAAAAGGGCATGGCGCTGAAGGCCATTGCCAAGGCGCTGACCCGCAGCGAGGAATCGGTGCGCGACCGGGCGAAAAAAGACGGCCTCACCATCGCGAAGCTGCATTGAGCGGGACAGGTAACGGCAACACGGCCCGTTATGATGCGATCATATTGGGGGCGGGCGCGGCCGGGCTGATGTGCGCGGCGGTGGCGGGTCAGCGCGGGCGGCGCGTGCTGCTGATCGAACGAGCCGAACAACCGGGCCGGAAAATCCTGATTTCCGGCGGCGGGCGCTGCAACTTCACCAATGTTCACGTGGCGGCAGACCGGTATATTTCGGCCAATCCGCATTTCGCCAAATCAGCGCTCAGCCGCTACACACCGCGAGATTTCATCGCGCTGGTGGATCGCTATGGCATTGCCTGGCATGAAAAGACGCTGGGTCAGCTTTTCTGCGATGCGTCCGCGCGACAGATACTCGACATGCTGCTTGCCGAATGCGCAAAGGGGCAGGTGGATCTGCGCTGCGGCCAGATGGTCGGGGAAATCGGCCATGGCGATGGCCTGTTCCGACTCGATCTGGAGGGCGGACAGGTGGAGGCGCCCGCGCTGGTGATCGCCACCGGCGGGCCATCCATCCCGAAAATGGGCGCGACCGGCGCCGCCTATGACATTGCCCGGCGCTTCGGCCTGAAGGTCGTCGAACCGCGCCCAGCGCTGGTGCCGCTGACGCTGGGCGGGGAAGAAGTGCTGTTCCGCGATCTTTCCGGCATCGCGACCGAGGTGATCGCCCGCACCGGCAAGACCGCCTTTCGCGAGGCCGCGCTGTTCACCCATCGCGGCCTTTCCGGCCCGGCGATCCTGCAAATTTCCTCCTATTGGCGACATGGCGAGCCGGTCGGCATCGACTTTCTGCCGGATCGGGCGACGGGCTGGCTGATCGAGGCCAAGCGCGCCGCGCCGCGCACGACCCTGCGCGCGCTGCTGCGCGACGCGTTGCCGGATCGGCTGGCGGACACGCTAGCAGAGCGACTCGGGGTGCAGGGAGAGCTGGCCAATTTGCCGGACCGGCTGCTGACGCAGGCTGAGGCGCGGCTGGCCGACTGGCGCTTTCACCCCAATGGCAGCGAAGGCTTCGCCAAGGCGGAGGTAACGGCGGGCGGTATCAGCACCGCCGAACTTTCTTCGAAAACAATGGAAGCCAAACGCGTTCCGGGGTTGTATGCGATTGGTGAAGCGGTCGACGTTACCGGCTGGCTGGGCGGATATAATTTCCAATGGGCCTGGTCTAGCGGGTGGGCCGTCGCACAAGCATTCTGACACTTTACTTTCCCTTTTCGCCCCTAGCGGCAGATTGACTGACGAGATTCATGCCTTTTTCCCAACTCCCGCCCATCCTTGGCGAGGCCCTTGCCGAACGCGGCTATGCCGCCCCCACCCCGGTTCAGGCCGCGGTTCTCGAACCCGAAGCCGCCGGACGCGACCTGATCGTGTCGGCGCAAACCGGGTCCGGCAAGACGGTCGCCTTCGGCCTTGCCATGGCGAACGACCTGATGAGCGAAGCCGGCACGCTTGCGCCGGCGGGCGCTCCTCTGGCTCTTGTGATCGCACCGACGCGTGAACTGGCCTTGCAGGTGAGTCGCGAACTGATCTGGCTTTATGGCAAGCTCGGCGCGCGTATCGCCACCTGCGTCGGCGGCATGGATGCGTCGAAGGAACGGCGCGCCCTGTCCCATGGCGCGCATGTCGTGGTCGGCACGCCCGGACGTCTGCGTGATCATCTCGAACGCGGCGCGCTCGACCTTTCCACGCTGCGGGCCGTGGTGCTCGACGAAGCGGACGAGATGCTCGACATGGGCTTTCGCGAGGATCTGGAAGAGATACTCGACGCAACGCCGGAACATCGCCGCACGCTGCTATTCTCGGCCACCATGCCCCGGCCGATCGTCTCGCTGGCCAAGCGCTATCAGCAGGATGCGCTGCGCATCTCCACCGTCAGCGAAAATCGCGGCCATGGCGACATCAGCTATCAGGCGGTCACTGTCTCCCCTTCCGAAATCGAGGCGGCAGTGGTCAATCTGCTGCGCTTTCACGAGGCCGAGACGGCGATGCTGTTCTGCGCGACGCGCGACACCGTCCGCCGTCTGCATGCGACGCTGCAGGAACGCGGTTTTGCCGTGGTGGCGCTTTCGGGCGAACATTCGCAATCGGAGCGCAACCATGCGCTGCAAACGCTGCGCGACCGGCGCGCGCGCGTCTGCGTCGCCACCGATGTCGCGGCGCGCGGCATCGACCTGCCGACGCTGAGCCTTGTCATCCATGTCGAGATTCCGCGCGATGCGGAAACGCTTCAGCACCGGTCCGGGCGTACCGGCCGCGCCGGGAAAAAGGGCACCGCTATCCTGATGGTGCCCTATCCGCGCCGGAAGCGGGTAGAATCGATGCTGCGCGGCGCGAAGATCGACGCAGCGTGGATCGACGCCCCGACACCCGAGGACATCCGCGAGCGGGACCGGGAACGCCTGCTGGAAGCCCTGTTGCAACCGGCCGAGTATGACGAGGAAGATCGCGCACTGGCGCAGCGCCTGTTGGCGGAACGCTCGGCCGAGGACATCGCCGCCGCACTGGTCCGGTCTCACCGCGCGGCCATGCCGCAGCCGGAGGAACTGATCGCCAACAGCCCCGAAGCCCATCGCGCCGCCCAGCGCGAACGGCATCGCCCGGGGTTCGAGGACACCCTCTGGTTCCGAATGGACATCGGCCGCCGTCATAATGCCGATCCGCGCTGGATATTGCCGCTGCTGTGCCGCCGCGGCCATATCACCAAGAATGAAATCGGGGCGATCCGCATCGGCGGCAATGAAACCTATTTTCAGGTGCCGCGTGCTATCGCCAACAAGTTTTCCGCCGCCCTTGCGCGCACGGCCAATAGCGGCGCGGAGGATGAAAGCGGGATCCGGATCGAAGCTTCCGAGGGCGGGCCACGCGAAGAAGCGCGCGAACGCGGGCACAACGCCCGCCCGGATCGCCGTCCGCCGCACAAGGCAAAGCCGTTCCGCAAAGACGGCCCCAAAGGCCCGCCCAGAGGGCCGCTTAAGGGGAAGAAGAAGCGGCCTGACGGACCTCGCACCGGCGGTTGATGAGCGATACGCCCCGCATATTGGTCGATGCCGATGCCTGTCCGGTAAAGGACGAGATCTATAAGGTCGCCTGGCGTCATGAGGTTCCGGTGACGATCGTCAGCAATGCGTTCCTGCGCATTCCCGACCATACGCTGATCCAGCGGGTGGTGGTGAGCGATGGTTTCGACGCCGCCGACGACTGGATCGCGGAAGCCTGTGACGGGGCGAGCATCGTCATTACGGCGGATATATTGCTGGCCGACCGGTGCCTGAAAGCGGGTGCGGCGACGGTGCTGGCGCCCACCGGCAAGGCGTTCACGACCAGTTCGATCGGCGGCGCGATCGCGACCCGCGCGATCATGGCCGATCTGCGCGCGGGCGGCGATCAGATCGGCGGCCCTGCTCCGTTCAGCAAAGCCGACCGCTCCCGCTTCCTGCAGGCACTCGATCTCGCGCTGGTCCATATCCGCAAGGGGTAAAAAGGCCCCCATAGCGATTCGGATGCGGCGGTTCAGCAGCGCAAACTGCCATAACGGCGGACGGCGAAGCCCCCCTGCACCTGCGCGCAGGAGAGATCCTTTCCCCCCACCGAGCAGAAGGCGACCGACCGGCCATAATGATCGATATCGACCTCGCGGCAGGTCACGCGCCGAGACCGTGTCAGCGATTGCAGATTGGCCTTGCTGGCGAAGGGGTCTCCGGGCGTGCACCGCCTGCCGGGGCGGCAATGGTCGGGCATTTCGGGTGCATCGATCGACGACAGGCGGACACGCTTTCCAGCGCAACGGATCGTGTCACCATCGACCACGGTCGGGCCGAAACAGGAATAGGTGGGCTCGGCGGCGGTAGCGGCGGTAGCGGCGGTAGCGGCGGTAGCGGCGGTAGCGGCAGCCGGTGCCATATCTGCCGGGGCTCGGTCCACCGGCGTTGCGTCCGCACCGGCCGGGGCCGCCCCGTCGCCATTCATCAGAGCATGAGTGATCCCGGCGGCGGCGACAAAAGCCATCAGGGCCATGGCCAGCGGAAATTTGCGTTTCTTCGTCCGCTTATTCCTGGGCAGGGGGTAGACGTTATTCCACCGGTTCGAACGGCGACGCATGTGCTTTCGAAAGTCAAAATCCTCGCTCATGCCGGAACCATGGAAGGGAAAGCGCCACAAGGAAAGAAATTCCGTTCATCGCCTTCCTCCCCGTGCGGCTGGCTCCGACGATGGCCGCGACCACCGCCGCCGCCATCGTCGGAATATATCGCCGAAATTCCGGGATAGAGATCCGTTATGGCCGCAGGGCAACCTTGCCGAGCACGCCGCCCCGGTCGAGCAGACGGTTAGCCTCGACCACCTCTGCCAGCGGGAAGATCGTTTCCGCCGGGATCAGCGGCCCCGTTTCGAACCAGTCCAGCATCGCCTGTGTCGCGGCGGGCAGCATCGGCGTCTTCAGATAATCATCGGCCGAGAAAGTCTTGAGCGTGATCGTCTTACCGACGCGGAAGACATCGAACAGGGTCTTGCCCGCGACATAACCATAGGCCTGCACTTCGCCAAACGGGACGAGTATATCGAAATCCCGGTTCAGCGTTTCCCCCCCGACCCCGTTAAAGCTGAAATCAATGCCCGCGCCGTCGGTTATTTCCATCACCCGCGCAGCATAATCCTCCTGCCCTGAGAGGATGACATGGTCCGCGCCGAGACGACGACAGAAGGCGGCCTCATCCTCCGTGCGACAGGTCGCGATGACGAGGCAATTCTGCGCCCGCGCAAGCTGGGTCATCATCGACCCCATGCCACCGCTGCCGCCATGGATCAGAACGCGCGCGCGCGGCGGCACCTTGCTGGAGCCGTGAAACAGGAAATGCGCCAGCCGGAAATTGACCAGATAAGGCAGCGCGGCCTCGAACGCGACCGAAGCGGGCAACCGGATGATGTCGGCGGGCGGGTTCATGCCTCCGCCCGGCTTTTCCGTCGGCCGGGTCGATGCCAGCACATAATCGGCGCAGCAGCCGCCCGCGATCACCAGCGCGATCACACGATCCCCGACAATGAACTGATCGACCTCATTCCCCACGGCGACGATCGTACCGGCGACCTCCCGGCCCGGGAAAAAGGGCAGGATCGTTTCGCTGAAATAAGTGCCGCGCCGGGCCTCCGTATCGCCATAGATCAGCCCGGCAAGCGCGGTACGGATCAATATGTCATGAGGGCCGACCCGCGGCACCTCCCGTTCGACAATCTTCAGATTTTCCGGAGGCCCGACTTCGTCCAGCCGCACCGCCCGCATCGTTGCCGGGACATCCATTGCAATCATGTTTCCTCCCAATGATGGAATTTTAATTGCATACGGTGCACAATAATAGTTGTAAAGCCGGACATGGATCAAGGGGAACCCACAACCATGATAGTCGAACGAAAAAACTGGTCGAGCACCCATTACCCCATGCGCGGAGCGGGCCTTGTCCTGTTCGATGACGATCCTGTGAGCGGCCCCACCATGCACCGCCTTCTCGGTGCGGAAACCGACCTGCATATGGCGCGCATCCCCTTCCCGGCCGATGACAATGGGCTGGAAGCATCCCTGCGGGCAGCCGCCGCCAGCCTGCTCCCCTCCGCGCCTCCGCCCGTCATCGGCTTCGCCTGCACGACCGGCGCGGTGCGGTTGGGCGAACCGCGTCTTCGCGCGGCCTTTGCCCGCCCGGGATGCACCATCATGGCCGCCGACCCGGTCCATGCCGCCCTTGTCGCCTGCCGTATCATGGGGTTGCGCCGGATTGCCATCGTCAGCCCTTATGATGAGGAACAAAGCCGAATGGTCGCCGGGGCCTTGTCGTCGCAAGGCCTCGACATTCCATGGCTGGGCCATTTCGACGCGACCGATGCGGACATTACATCGATATCCGCCGAGAGCATCAGGGCGGCGGCCCGTTCCGCAATGACCTGCCGCCCCGATGCAATTTTTCTTTCCTGCACCGGGCTGCGCGCTGTGCCGCTGATCGACGAACTGGAAAGCGAACTGAGAATAAGCGTGCTGACCAGCCTTCAGCTTCTGGCCTGGCGGATGGCCACCCTGCTGCATGTGCACCCGATGGGTCCAGGCAGGCTGATGCGTGCCACCATGCGGACCACGAACCCATGAGACAAATGGAAGTCGGAAATCGGACGACTCATCCCATGGGCGGCATTGCCCAATTCTTCCGGTCAATCCTGATTATTCAGAATACCGCATGCGGAAGGCTGGCGGTATCCGCAACTTGCCGCTATTAATATCAGCACCATGTAACAGAAATCACGCTTCGTGCGGGACCGGGGCCGCAAGTCGCCAATAAGGATAATAATGCCGAGGAAAGCTCAACAAAGATGTTCGGCATGGACAGGAACAAAGGAGTCTTCACAATAATGGCACGCATCCCCAGGACTGTCGTACAGGTCGATCGCCTTCGGGATCAGGTTTATGCCCTGATACTGGACGACCTCAAGGTCGGCATGCTGGAACCGGGCAGCCGCCTGGTCGAAGGCGAACTTGCCAAGCGGTATAATGTATCGCGAACCCCTGTTCGCGAAGCGCTGTTTCAATTGTCTCGCGACGGCCTGCTCAGCCCGGCCGAGCGCGGCTATGTCGTGGCCGAAGACGATTCCCAGATGACGGCGGACCGTCATGAAGTGCGCGAACTGATCGATCCCCGGCTGGCCTATCATGCCGCCGTAGAAGGCACCGCTTCCCAGCGCAAGGCGCTGGAAAAGCTTCATAAGGGGCAGTGTGCTGCCCATGAAGCGGGCGACCTCGACAAGTTCATCCGCGCCAATGTGGAATTCCGCAGCGCCCTGCGCAGCATGTGCCGCAACGGCCTCCTTGCTCGCTGCTCGCAACTGCTCGACGATCAGGCCCAGCCCGCGCGCCGCGCTATTTTCAGCGTTCCGGAATATCGGGCGCTGGAAATCGAATATGAAGGCAAGGTCATGGAAGCCGTGATCGCCGGAGACCCCGCGCGCGCCGAAGCGGAAATGCGCAGCTATATCGACACGGTCCGCAAGAACCTCAAATATGTACTGGAAGACGCCGCCCCGCTGAACGCGGTCGGGGGCGCCGCCAATGACGACAGGCCCAAGGCGTCGAAAGCAGAAGCCACCGCCTGATCAAACACAGGCGGTTCGCCCCATTCCCTGAAAGTCCCCGGGCATCCCTGAACAAGGGGATGTCCGGGGATCATCATTTCCACGCCACAGACCGGCTTTCCCCTCTCCCGGCGCCCGACAAGCCCGCCCCCTTCTGCATTGACGCTTGCACTTCATACAAAGCATACAGTATGCAATATGCAAAGACGCCGAGGGGTAAGACATGAACGTGGAAAGCAAATTCATCGACATAGCGGGGGTGAAGACCCATTATCTGGAAACCGGAAGTGGTCCGGTCCTCGTCCTGATTCACGGGGGCGGGTCCGGTGCGGATGCCTGGGGCAACTGGCGCGGGTGCCTTGATGGTTATGCCCGCCATTTCCGCACCATCGCGGTCGACATGCCGGGCTTCGGTCGATCGGGCCGCCCTGACCCCGAACAATTTGATTATGGGCAGGCCAATCGCAACCGCCACATGGCCGCCTTCATCGACGCCGTGGCCGGGGAGGAGCCGGTTTTCCTGATCGGCAATTCCATGGGCGGCGCCACGGCGCTGGGCGTTGCGATCGCCCGGCCGGACCTGATCCGCAAACTCGTCCTGATGGGCGCGGCCGGCCTCGACATCAGCAACCCTGACCCGGCCGCCAAAAAGATACTGGCATCCTATGACTATACGCCGGAGGGCATGCGCACGCTGATGAGCGTACTCGCCGGGTCGCACTACCGGATCGAGGATGAACTGGTGCAGTATCGCTATGAACTCACCATGGAACCGGGCAGCCGGGAAGCACTTGGCGCGATCAACCGGAAGCTCGCCCAGGAAGGGATGACCTATCCCCGGGAAGAGATTGCGAAGGTGCAGACGCCGACGCTGGTCGTCGGCGGCAAGGAAGATCAGGTCGCCGTGCTCGCCCGCACCTATGGGTTCCTCGACCTGCTGCCCAATAGCTGGGGCTTCGTCCTCCCCCATGTCGGCCATTGGGTGATGATCGAGGCCCCCGGCGAATTTGCCGCGATCACGACCGCTTTCTTTCAGGACGGCCTGTTCGAGGTTCAGCCGAAATGACCCGTGCGCCCTATCGCATTCACAAGCTGATTCAGGACATGATGCGCGATCCGGCGGCCGCCGCCCGCTTTGCAACCGACCCGCAGCCGATTTTCGACCAATATGAGATCAGCCCGGAAGAGGCCGCCTTGCTGGATAGCGGATCGATGGAGGCGATGACCGGCCTTGGCGTCCATCCCAATCTGCAAATGAAATATCTGCGCCTGCGCCATTCCGGCGGCGACGGCGCCAAACTGGTCGGCGCGGGTCCCCTCGACGCCTATCTCGACCGCCTTCTGGAGCGATAATATGGGTAAGGTCATAGGCGCCATCGCAATGTCGCACATCATGTTCCCGCCCGACGGCATAGAGGAACAGGCCGAGCGTGTCTTGCAGGGCATGCTGGAAATACGCCGGCGCGTTCGCGCGCTGAACCCCGATCTCATCATTCTGGCCGGGGCGGATCACCTTAATAATTTCACCCTCGCCATGCAGGTGACGCTCGCCATCGGCATTGCCGACAGCTTCGAAACGCTGGGCGACGGCGGCGTTCCGGTCAGCCGTTTCCCGGGGGATCGCGCCTTTGCGGAAGCCTTTGCCCGCTTCGCTGCCCATCATGATTATGAGCTGGTGCAGGTAGAGGAAATGCGGCCCGACCATGGCACCGCCTTCCCCAAGCTGGTGCTCGATCCCGGCAACGCCATTCCGACCGTTCCGCTCTACATCAACGCTGCCATGCCCGTGCCGCCTTCGCCGCGCCGCTGCTACCGGCTGGGGGAGGTGCTGCACCGCTTCGTCGAAGAGGAAAGACCGGAAGGCGAGCGGGTTCTGGTCGTCGGTACCGGGGGGCTTTCTCACTGGCTGCGCATGCCCGGAGAAGGGCAGATCGCCGATGCGTTCGATAAGGAAGTCATTGACGCCATCATTACGGGCCAGGCCGAAAAGCTGGCGGAACTGAGCAGCGAGGAGATCGTCGCCGCATCGGGCAATGGCGGACTGGAAATGATTGCATGGCTGTTTGCCGCAGGTGCCCTGCCCGGCGCTCGCGGTGAAGAGATTTATTATGAAGCCGTGCCCGCCTGGATCACCGGCATGGGCGCGATCGAAATCAGGGCCGACCGATGACAAGCGAGACAGTGATGGAAAAAAATGCCCAGGGAGATCCCGCGCCACTGAACGAAAGGAGCCGGGTCGTCATCGTCGGCGCGGGGCTGGCCGGTGTCCGGGTCGCCTTCTCCTTGCGGGAGGCAGGCTTTACCGGGTCGATCCTGCTGCTGAGCGATGAAGAGCATCTGCCTTATGATCGCCCGCCCCTGTCCAAGGCCGTATTGATGAAGGCCGGGGAAGAAAGCCGCATCCACCTGACCCGACCGGAAGAGCTGGCCGCGGCGCAGATCGAACTGCGGCTGGGCGCACGCTGCGCGGCGCTCCACCCGGAACGGCGTATGATCGCACTGCAGGGCGGAGACTCTATCGGGTATGACCGGCTGGTGCTGGCGACCGGTTCCTCGGTCCGGACGCTGACCGATCTGCCGCCCGGCACCGACCATGTCCATTATCTGCGCACGCTGGACGATGCACTCCGGCTGCGCGGTGCGATGGAGAATGCACGCAAGGTCGCGATCATCGGTGCGGGCGTGATCGGGCTGGAAGCCGCCGCCGTTCTCGCCGACGGCACCCGTTCCGTGCTGGTGATCGATCCTGCCGATCGGGTCATGGCCCGCGCTGCCTCTCCCCTGTTGAGCAATTTCCTCGAAGATCGCCATCGCGCGGCGGGTGTAGATCTTCGCCTCGGCACCCATATCGCAACGATCGACCGGACAGCGAACGGCCCGACCTTCACCTTGTCGGACGGACACCGGTTTCAGGCCGATCTGGTGCTGGTCGGCATCGGGGTTGTTCCCAACATCGCGCTGGCGGAACAGGCAGGTCTGGCGATCGCACCGACCGGTATCATGGTCGATTCCGCAGGGCGTACCAGCGATCCCTTCATCTATGCCGCCGGCGAAATCGCCTGGCATTTCAACGACCGGCTGGGGCGGCATGACCGGCAGGAGACCTGGGCCCACGCCGCCGCCCATGGCGAACATGTCGGCCGCATGCTGATCGATGGCCACGATCCGGCCTATACCGAGCAATCCTCCTACTGGACCGACCAATATGACATAGCGGTACAGGTATTCGGCACCCCGATCGGGGAACGCGACGTGGTGCGCGGAAACAGGGCAGAGGGCAACTTCCTCATCTTCCACCTGACGGGTGACGAGGTCATCGGGGTGACCTCCGTCAACGCCGCCCGCGCCTTGCGGCAGGGCAAGAAATTGCTGGGGCAGCGCATTACCGATCTCGCGGCCTTAGCCGATCCCGGCAGCGACTGGGCGATAGTGACG
Organism: Sphingomonadales bacterium; assembly: GCA_006226685.1. Taxonomy (GTDB): domain Bacteria; phylum Pseudomonadota; class Alphaproteobacteria; order Sphingomonadales; family Sphingomonadaceae; genus Sphingobium. Next base: position 53,510 of record SBGG01000076.1, on the reverse strand, counting down.
ACAAAGGCCGCAGCATGATGCTGCGGCCCGTCAAACCCGATAAAGGATCAGCCGTTCAGGACAGGGCCGCGTAAACCGCGTCGTCCTTCACCTCGACCGCATAGGTTTTCAGCTTCACGCGGCAGGGCAATTCGGTCGCCTTGCCGGTACGGATGTCAAATGCTCCGCCATGCAGAGGGCAGAAAATCTGGCCATCCTCGATATCGCCGCCGGCCAGCGATACCATGCCATGAGTGCACATGTCGTCCGTCACGAAATACTCGCCATCCAGATGATAAACGGCAAATTCCTCATCGAAACCGGGAATGGATATTTGTTTTACCCCGTTTTCAGGCACCTCCGATGTTTTGCACACAAGAGTGAGCGTCGTCATTTGTTTCTCCCTAAGCACTTACATTGCATACTGTATGCAACTATAAGACTGTCTGCAAGAGCCTTTCCGGTGGTGCCGATCCGGTGCCGCCGGGGTGACGATTTACCTATCATGTGCAGGAGGATGGAATGACTAAAGTGGGAATTGCGGGCTTCGGAACCATCGGCGCCGAGGTCGGGCGCCGTATCGCGGCAGGCCTTGAGAATATGGAACTGGTCGGCATCACCAGCGGCAGCAGCGACCGTGCACAGGCCAAGCTGAAAGACATGGGGATCGACGTTCCGGTGCTGACGCCGCAGCAACTGGCCGATACCGCCGACATCATCGTTGAATGCGCGCCGACAGCCGCCTTTCTCGAAACCGTCATTCCCGCGCTGGAGGCCGGGAAGCAGGTGGTGACCGTCAGCGCCGCCGCCCTGATCGAACATATGGAAATGGTCGATCTCGCCCGTCGCCATGGCGGCCGCATCATCGTCGCGACCGGCGCGCTGCTGGGGCTGGACGCTGTACGGGCTGCGGCGAACGGCACCATATATTCGGTGACCATGGTCACGCGCAAACCGCCCAAGTCGCTGAAAGGCGCACCCGAAGTCGATCGGCAGGGCGTGGACGTGATGGCGCTGACTGAACCGCTGATGCTGTTTGACGGCAGCGCGAGAGAAGGCGCTCGCGGCTTCCCGGCCAATGTGAACGTTGCCGCGGCCCTCGCCCTTGCCGGGATCGGACCGGACAAGACCCGGCTTCAGATCTGGGCCGACCCCGCGCTTGAACGCAACACCCATAATATCATCGTCGATGCGGATTCCGCCCGGTTCGAGCTGAAGATCGAGAATATTCCCTCGATCGAGAAACCCGGCACCGGACGGATTACCGCCCTGTCGGTCGTCGCCGCGCTTCAGGGGCTGACCTCCACGCTCAAAATCGGGTCCTGATCCCGCCCGGACAACGCCATCGGGCGACGCGGCGCAGAGGCCGCGTCGCCTTTTTCCTGTCCGCAACAATCGCCGCACCGTGGCAGCCATAAAAAATCACGGCCGCGCCTGATGCGCGACCGTGACATGAATCCTATCCTGATCGAAAGATCAGAATTTGGTCGAGAGGCTGAGCCCGATCGAGCGCGGTTGCGCGGTATAATAGCGCACCTCATTGGCATCGGCCTTGGCCCCCACCACCGCAAACTTGTTGGTGATGTTCTGCACGAAGGCACTGATGTCGACCTGATCGATCCGAACGCCGACACGCGCATTCCATAGGAAGTAGGACGGTATGCGCGTGAAATAATTATCCGGGATGCCCGCAACCTGATCCGCCGCGGTAACCGGGCGGAACTGGGTATAGGACGAACCGCGATAATTGAAATCGGTCTGGAGATAGCCGTCGACCGTCGCGGAAAGCGGATGCTCATATTGCGCCCGGCCGGAGAAAGACCAGCGCGGCACATAAGGCACCCGGTCGCCATTCATGCCAGGCGTACCGCCCAGCACCACGTCCGACGGGAGATCCGATTTCAGCTTGGCATCGACATAGGTCAGGCTGCCCCCCAGGCTCAGCCCCTGCAACGGGCGGATGTCCGTGCTGATTTCAAAGCCGTTCGTCTTGGTCAGGCCGGCATTCAACTGATAGTTGAAGACACCCTGGGCAAGGCCGTTGAGCTGCTGATCCTTCCAGTCGATATGATAGGCCGACAGGTCGAAAGAAACCGCGCGGTCGAGCAGGAAGAATTTCGCGCCGACCTCATAGTTCCAGAGCTTGTCGGGCGAGAAACTGGTCGGGATGGAAATCCCGCCCTGTTCCGCCACGGCCGCGCTGTTGTTGATGCCGCCGATACGGAAACCGGATGCGGCGCGCGCATATAGGCTGACATCCTTCTCCGGCTTCCACATCAGCGAGAAGTTGAAGGTCGGGCGGCTCTGATTGGCCTTGGTCTTGGGGCCGGTGGAAGGCACGCTGACATCCCCGAAGATGAAATCGGGGTAGACCGCCTGCTCATCCGTCAACTGATCGGTGAGGCGCGCGTGGAAATAGCGAGCGCCCACGGTCGCGGTCAGGGTCGGCACGATTTGATAGTCGGCCTGCGCGTAGAATGCATATTGGCTGACCGTAAACCGCGAGGCATTGGAGAACACCACGACATTGTTGCCGAAGCCCGGCTGGACCATCCCGGCGGACACGCATTGCGCATAGGTGTCGCACGGCAGCGTGCCTGTATCCAGATCGGTTACAATGGTCGCGCCTTTAAAGGTGCGGCGATCATTCTGATAATAGCCGCCCGCAACAATCTGGAACGGACCGTCGAATTTCGACGAGAACCGCAGTTCCGCCGTATAATCGCGGAAGCCGATCTTGCTGGTAAAGGCGGTCGGATAGGCGAAAGTTCCAGAGCACAGCCCAAAGAAGCAGGCCTGACCGGATGTATCGATAACATCGAGCAGAGTCTTGCGGCCATAGCTGCCGCTGGCAACGATGTTGCCGACGCCGACATCATAATCCGCCACGATCGAATAGAGCTGATAGGTTTCGCGATACCGTTCGGCCACGGGGTCGAAATTGGCATAACGGCCCTGATTGGGGGGCGTTGCCTGATAGCCGACCGATTCCGTCACATATTGCGGCCCGCCCACCTTGATCCGCTGATAATTGGCGGCCAGGTCGATCGTCAGATCCTCGGAAGCCTGCCAGCGCGCCATGATGCGGCCGCCATAAAGGTTGAGGTCGTTGCTGTTCTTGTCGCGAACGCCGGTAACGAACTGCTTGTCGATATAGCCGCCGCCCTGCTCGGTCCAGCCGACGACGCGAACACCGAGTGTATCGGCCACGACCGGCAGGTTGACGACCGCCGATCCCTTGAAGAGCGGATCCCCTCCCTTGACCGCCGCCCAGGAGGCATCGGCAGCGCCTTCGACTTTCGTCAGGTCAGGCTTGTTCAGAACCGCGCGCAACGTGCCGGCCATGGACCCCGCACCGAACAGGGTGCCCTGCGGCCCTTTGAGCACCTCGACATGATCCACGTCGATCAGGCGAAGGCTGGGCGTGCCGTCGCCTGCGACATTGCCGTTGAAGGGGCCGATGAGGGGCGCCTCATCGATATAGACGCCAGTGGTGGCGCCAACGCTGGACGAAATACCGCGCACCACGATCTGCTGCTGGGTGGCGCCCAGATTGACGACGTTGAGCGAAGGCGTCAGCTTGGTCAGATCCTGAACGGAATTGATCTTATAGTCCGACAGGGTCTTGCCGGAATAGGCATCGATGGCCAGCGGAACATCCAGCAGGGTCTGTTCCCCGCGCCGGTTGGCCGTAACGACGATTTCTCCATCACCCTGAGAGGCTCCCTGCGCCCAGGCCGCCGACATGGGCGGCATGAACAGGGCACCGGCCAGCAGGGCGGATTTGATGCAGGCACTTCCTTTTCGGGCCGTCGCGCGGCCTGTTGCTTGATTCGGATATGTCATTCCCACGTCCCCTTCTTGCTAATATTATCTTTCTTATGCGTCCTCCGTTATGTGTACTGCATACAATGGATCACAAAAAGAAAGTGGCCGCAAGCGGGATTCTGTAACGCCGCCATTATTATTCTGCCGGTCGTCCGCGCCATCTTCCGGTAGCGCACCGCTTCGTCCCTGCCGCCATGTGAAACGGGCCGGCCGCGCTTCCTGCCGCGACCAGCCCGCAAAGTCGGTCAGTCCTTATCTTTTTTCAGGACCAGCCCGTCATATTCGCGACTGTCCACGATCGCCTCGACGATTGTCGGCCCGTCGCTTGCAAAGGCCTCGGTCAACGCCTGTCGCAACGCATCCGCATCCCGCACCGAACGAACCGGGACACCGAACATATTGTCACCGCCGATTGCGCCTTCCGGCCGTACCGGCGTCCCGTAAATCGGGTTGCCCTTCTTTTCCTGCTTGATGCGGATCAGCGCGAGATCATTGTCGGTCAGCAACAAAATCACGACCGGCACCTTGTAGCGGACGGCCGTGGCCAGTTCGCCCACGGTCATCAGGAAACCGCCGTCACCGACAACCGCGCATACCGGCACATCCGGGCGGCACAGCTTCGCCGCGATAGCCGCCGGGATGCCGAACCCCATGGTCGACCAGCCATTGGTCATGAGCTGCCGCTTCGGTGCGGGGGTGCGCCACAACTGCCCGATCAAATGGGTATGCGCGCCGACATCGCAGGCCATGATGCCCTCTTCGGGCAGGACATCGCGCAAGATCGACAGTACCTTTGTCGGCCCGAGCCGTTCATTGTCCGGCGCCATTTTGGCGAACATCGCGGCACGGCGCCGGGCCAGCGCCTCCAGATCCCACTGCTTCTTCATTCCCCCGGCCCCGAGCAGCGCATCGAGCGAGGCCGATATATCGCCGGTAACATCGACCACATCGGGATATTCGGTGCGGTCGATGTCGGCATCGACGATATCGAGGTTGAGCAGGGGCGCCTGCGGCATCCAGGCTTCAAAATTAAACTCGACCGGATCATAACCGACCGCAATCACCAGATCCGCCTGGCTGTGGGTTTCCCCGACCATGTTGCTCAGTGCATGGAACAACACCCCGGCGTAACAAGGGTGATCCTCCTGCACCATGCCCTTGGCCATCGGCGTCAGGACGACGGGAAGACCGAACTTTTCGGCCAGCGCACGCACCTTGTCGCCCACTCCGGCCTGAACCGCACCGAGGCCGACCGCGAGCACCGGCCGCTCCGCCGCTTCCAGCCGGGCCACGGCCTGTTGCAACAACGCCGGATCCGCGCCCGGCACCATGTCCGCACCGGCCATGGGCACCGCAGGCCCGGTCGATTCCTCGGCGGACAGGCCGACCGGAAGACCCACATGAACCGGGCCGGGCCGACCGGACAGCGCCACCCGCGCCGCATCGCTCAATATCCCTTCGACCGCATCGGCGCGCAGCCGCGTCGTCTTCTTGGTGAGCGGTGCGAACAGCGCCTGATGGTCGATCCCCATCTGCGTCACGCGCGACCGCATCGCCTCCGGCATTTCATCGGAAAAGGCGATCATCGGCGAACGATCGAGCAACGCCTCGCCGACACCGGTGGCAAGGTTGGTCGCCCCCGGCCCGAAAGTACCGAAGCAAACCCCCCGGCACACCGGTCAGGCGCCCACAGACATCGGCCATCATGCCCGCGCCGCCCTCATGCGTCGCGAGGATGAAATCAATGCCGTCCGTGGTCCGCAATGCCTCCATATAATCGACCCAGCCGCCGCTCGGCACACCAAAGACATGGCGCACCCCCATATTCCGCAGTGCCTCGACAACAGCCGTCGCCACTTTCTTCTTACTCATGTTCGATCAACTCCCCGGCCGGCACGGCGGCTTACAGCCCCATGCACACATATTTCTGTTCCAGATATTCATCGATGCCATGGCGCGAACCCTCGCGGCCCAGACCCGATTGCTTGATTCCGCCAAAAGGAATGGGCGGCCCGGTCAGCTTCACGGTGTTGACCGCGACCATCCCATATTCGAGCGCATCCGTGACCCGCCACGCCCGCGCGACATCGCGGGTGAACACATAGGCGGCAAGGCCATATTCGCTGTCATTGGCGGCGCGGATAACCTCCTCCTCATCGCTGAAGGAAAGGATCGCCGCGACCGGGCCAAAGGTTTCCTCCTGCGCGATCTTCATCGATGCAACGACGTCGGTCAGCACGGTCGGCGCGAAGAAAAGGCCGCCGCGCGCGTGCCGCCCGCCGCCGGCAACCAGCCGCGCGCCCTTCTCCAGCGCATCTTCGATATGCTCGATCGCCTTGGCCACGGCACGTTCGTTGATGAGCGGCCCCAGCTCCGCCTCAGGCGCAAAGCCCGGCGCCACCGTCAGCGCGTTGGCACGCCGGGCGAAGGCCTCGGCAAATGCGTCGCTGATACTTTCATGCACATAGATGCGGTTCGCGGCGAGGCAATCCTGACCCGATGTCTGAAACTTGGCCGCCACTGCCGCCTCGGCCGCCAGTTCGATGTCGCAATCCGGGAACAGTAGAAACGGAGCATGCCCCCCCAGTTCCAGCGACACCCGCTTCACCGTCGGCGCGCACCGCGCCAGCAGCAGACGGCCGATCGCCGTCGATCCGGTGAAGGACAGGCCGCGCACCACCGCGCTGTCGCACAACGGGTTGACCAGCGTTTCCGGATCACCGGTCAGCACCGAGAATACACCGGGCGGAATGCCGGCCTCCTCGGCCAGCACGGCAAGCGCAAGCGCCGAATAGGGTGTTTCCATCGACGGCACAGCAATGGCCGTGCATCCGGCCGCCAGCGCGGCGGCGGCCTTGCGCGTCAGCATCGCCGACGGGAAATTCCACGGCGTGATGAGCGCCACCACGCCCAGCGGCTCCTTCTGCACGAACATCTTTCGGTCGGGCAGATGCGGCGGCACCACCTCGCCATAGGTGCGGCCCGCCTCCTCGGCAAACCAGCGAACAAAGCCGGCGCCGTAGAATATTTCGCCGCGAGCATCCTCGAACGGCTTGCCCTGCTCCATCGTCATCAGTGCGGCCAATATATCGGTATCGCGCAGAATCAGTTCATGCCAGCACAGCAGGATATCGGCACGCTGACGCGGTAATAATCCCCGCCAGTCCGCCAATGCGCGCCGGGCGCCAGTAATGGCTTCCTCGACATGCTCGCCGGTCAAGGCAGGAACCGTGCCGATCAGGCTGCCATCTGCGGGGTTGAAGACAGGCAGACGAGCGCCGCCACCGCCGATCCAACGGCCATCGACATAGGCCTGCTCGCGAAAATGGGGCTGCCGCAGCGCCGCCATTTCCCGGCCTATCTCCTCGCGGGCATCGGCCATGGTCATGATGCTATGCCTGCCTTCACGATCAATTGCATTCTGAATACGGTATGCATTAAAAATTTCCAAGGCAATGCCATGACCCGTTTTCCCGCGTTACGCCGTCAGGCGACGCGGACGGAAAGCGATGGCAAGGTTTCGATTTCGGCGTGCATGACCTGCCCGGCTTCGACCGCGCCGACACCCGCTGGCGTGCCGGTGAAGATCAGGTCGCCGGGCAGAAGCGCCTGATAGGTGGACAGTTCGGCGATGATTTCCGGCACGGACCAGATCATCGCCCCCAACTTGCCTGTCTGGCGCACCGCGCCGTCGACACTGAGGCTGATCCCGATGTCGCCTGCCATAGTCCGTCCCGGCACGATCACCCCCACGGGCGCGGCGCCGTCAAAGCTCTTGGCGACATCCCACGGCCTGCGCTTCGCCTTCGCTTCGTCCTGCAAGTCGCGGCGGGTCATGTCGATACCGACCGCATAGCCGAATATATGATCAAGCGCGTCCGCCGGAGCGATCCCCGAACCGCCCGTGCCGATCGCAACAACCAGTTCGACCTCGTGATGCAGGGAGGCCGTGCGCGGCGGATAGGGCAAGGCCGCCCCATCGGTCAGCAACGCGCTGGACTGCTTCATGAAGAAGAACGGAGGTTCCCGTACCGGGTCCGCACCCATTTCGAGCGCATGGTCGGCATAATTGCGGCCGACGCAGAATATCCGGCCGACCGGGAAACGGGCATCGCTTCCCTCCACGGCAAGGCCCGGCACCACAGGCGGCGTGACACTCCAGCCGGTTTCGCATTCACCCATGATACCCGTTCCTCCTTCTTCATCCGCCGCCCGGCAACAGGATGTTCATTCCCAGGTTGCGAAGGCCATGCCACATCCTGTTCCCGCCGGGGACCGATAACAGGGCACATAATCGATCAGGTCGAATGCCATGCCTTGCACCGCACCCGCAAGCGTCGTCCAGCACCGGAATTCGGAATTGCCGGATTGCAGCTTTTCACGCGGCAGCGCAGCATGCCCTTCCTCATCGCCGTTACGCAACAATTCGATATAGGCCCGGTCGAATTCCTCATCGACGACGAAATGGCTCAGACCGCCCGTCGCCATGACCGCGACGCGCAAATCTTCCGGCCAGCTTTCGACCGTTTCCCTTAACGTGCGACCCAGCTGATAGGCGCGGCGAGGCGTGATCTGATTCGGCGGGTAATAGGTATTGAGGGTGATCGGAATGACCGGCCAGACCTTTTCGGTCATGATCCGGTGATAAATATATCCGAAGGAATGGCTCATCCCCTGCCCTTCCGGATAGAATTTAGAGTGGGCCGGATCGAACCCGCGTTCGATCAGATCACCGATCAGCCGGCGCGCGAGATCCGACGCAACCGGATAATCGGCCTCCTGCTGCGGATACCAGACATCGGCCTTGAGATCATCGGCATAGGGCCATTTCATCAGTCCCTGCGCCTTATAGGGGAGCGTATCCCCCCAATAGACGGACAGCGCGGGCATGTTGTCGTCCTGAAACACTTCCTTATGGTCATCCCCGATGATCAGGATGACATCGGGATCGACTTCCTTCAGCTTGGCCGCAACCGCGGCGATACCCGCTTCATTCGCGGCGTACCGCCGATCCATGATCTCCGGTTCGATTTCCTTGAGCAGACCGGCGGGCGCCTTGGCGAGCAATTCATCATATTGCACGCGTACCCCGTCAAAATCATAGAGGGCGTGATATTTCTGATCATCGGTTTCACCGCGACGCAGCCACGCCTTCGGCTCCATCAACAGCGCCGGACTGTGCGAGCTGCCAATTCCAAGAACGATTTTTGCCATTATTTCACCTCGTCACTGTCCATTTGCGGCACCGGCAAGGGCCGGCCCTGCGTTACCGATGTTCATGCATTCCATTGCGGGTTGAAGCGGTCCGGCCGATAGGGCGCGAGCATGTCGACGCGAATGCCGTCCACCACCTCCGCCGCGATCATACGGGCCATGAGCGGCGCCATGGTCACTCCGCTCATCATCGCCGCGACATAGACGTTGGGCGCCGGCGCCAGCGGTCCGACGATCGGCATTCGCCCTTCCGCCGGGATTGGAACATAGCCGAGCGTCATCTTGTCCAGCACCGCATCCTTCAATGCCGGGACAGTCCGCGCCGCAATGGCGAATAATTTCCGACCATAGGCTTCGCTGATATCGGTGCCGCTGGCGCCGGGCGCATAATCGAGCCCGGTCACGATCGTTCCGTTGGGATTCTGCTTGATCGATCCCAGCGGCCCGTTGAGCACACGATGCAGGACCGGCTCCATCGGCTTGCTATGCGCCAGCGTACCGGAAACAAGGTCAAGCGGGATATGCGCACCCAGACGGGATGCCAATGCGGTCGTCCCGGCACCAGCCGCCAAAATCACATGATCCGCGACAATCGGACCATGCTCCGTCATGATGGTCGCCCGGCCATCTTCGCCCCGAGGCAGATCGACCACCGACATGCGCCGGAACTCGACACCAGCCCGTACCGCCTGCGCCTGCAACACGGTCATGACGCCATCAATATCGACGGCACCCTGATCGGGCATGAAATAACCGGCGCCGAATTCACCCGGCAACGCGCCGGGACACAGCCGGGCAACATCCCCGGCCGCGATCGCTTCCGCCCCCACGCCCCAGGATACAAGCCGCCGCCAGTCGGCCGCCATGGTATCGGCCCGGTCGCCGGGCGCCGCCCAGTTGACGGTGCCGCCCCACTGAATCGGCAGGACATTGCCCGTTTCCGCCTGAAACCGCCGCCAGTCCGCCACCGCCCGGACATAGAGCGCGTTGAATTCCTCGGAGCCGCCTTCCGGTTGTCCGGCGATCAACATCGCAAACGCGCCCTGAGTGCACCCCTGCCCGGGGGTCGGATCCAGCACCGTCACCCGCACGGCCCGTCGCGCCAGATGCCACGCGATCGTCACCCCGATAATGCCGCCGCCGACCACGACGACATGCGCCGGACGAGGCAAGGGCGGACGGACCGCCGCCCTTGCCATGGACGATGCGCCCAAGGCAAGAGCCAGAGGCAGGCCCGATACGAAATCCCTGCGACGGATCAGGCCCTCCGGCCCATGCCCCGGTATGTCATTCCGCTTATCGCTCATTGCCAACCCTTCCCTGTCAGCATGTTGGGAAGGATCATCGCCGGCATTCCGGCTGACGATCCGACCATGACCCGAACGGGATCTCAGGCAACGGTGAGACGTTCCTTCGCCCCAACCTCGAAATCTATCCCTCGCGGCAGGACGACCCCGGCCGAACGAACCCGGTAAAGCTCCGTTTTATGCGGCAACGGCAGGTCACCTTCTTTTTCCAGATCCCGGGTCTGGGCCAGCATCAGCTTGCGCCAGGCGACGATGGCCGCATCGCCGGAACCAAGAATTTCCATGGAACGATCGACAATGGCCCCCATCGTCTCCTGAATCGCCGAATCCTGAAGACCGATACCGATAATGCCGGTCGAATTGCTCAGCTTCTGCAACGAGCGGTCGATACCATAGTCATTGTCGCGATTGTTGATCGGACGATAGGAACCATCGGGACAGACATCGACATTGACTTTGGTCGCGTCGAAATCCTCGCTCTGATCCAGCGGCTGATCCGGATCCCAGTACATGGTGAAGGTCCATGTATTCTCGTCATCGATCGGCACCCAGGCATGGCCGGAAATCGGCCCCTTCTCCTCCCGGCGCGCGATCATCGTGTAGAAGGGCGCGAGGAACTGCGTGATGCGCCAATAATATTCCTCTTCCGACGCCTTGCGCCGCGCACCGATCAGCATCCCATATTCCTGTGGACGGATGAAGAATTTGGGCGCGGTATCCATGGCGAGATAGGGCACTGCCGGGTCTACCGCCTGCTGCCGGTCGCGGAACCCCTTGCCAGGCTCCGGCGGGGTCAGCAGGCTATGCAGAATGCCGACATGGCTGGAATCGATCCCGCCTTCGACACCCTGCGCCCAGTTATTTTCCTGAAGACGCTTCTGGATATTGCGGTGCGAGGGAGGCACCAGACCCCATTCGATTTCCGGCGGGCGCGGCGGCTGATGCGCCGGATCACCCATATAGGCCCAGATCACACCACCCCATTCCATGATTGGGTAGGATTTGATCTTCACTTCCTCGCGCATCGGCGAATTGGCGGGCTCGGCCGGCATGTCCATGACATTACCGTCAACATCGAACTTCCAGCCATGATAGACACACCGCAGGCCGCATTCCTCGTTACGCCCAAAAAACAGGTCAACGCGGCGATGGGGGCAGAAACGATCCAGCAAGCCAAGCCGTCCGTTCGTGTCGCGAAAGGCGATCAGATCCTCGCCCAGCAATCGCACCCGCACGGGTGGGCAATCCGCCTCGGGCAGCTCTTCGGGCAGCAGAAACGGCATCCAGTACCGCCGCAACACTTCCCCCATGGGCGTTCCCGGGCCGACCCGGGTCAGTCGCTCATTTTCCTCGCTCGTCAACATAGGAATCCCTCATTCGCGCTTTCGCAGGTGGAGCGATGCTCTCGCTTTCTCGAGGGGTATTTGTTGCATACAGTATGCTATTGTCAACCCGCTTTTGCCTTCTGCGCCGCTTTGCTGCAAAATCACCCGCACAGAAATGGCACCATCAGGAAAACAAAGGGTTTGCACAAGGCATATTTGTATGCAGTATGCCAAAAACAAAGATCGGGGACCGGAGCATATGGGAAGATTTTTCGAGGCGGCCAGAGATGATTCCGCAAACAGGGCGGCGTGGCTGATGGTCCTGTTTTCCACCATCGGCACAATGTGCTGCGCCATATCCATCGTGATGATCAATACCGGGCTTTTCATGCGCCCGCTGGGAACCGCATTCGGGTGGAGCAGGTCGGACGTCGCCCTCTCCCTCTCCATTGGCGCGCTGACCATGGTGGTCGCCAATCCGCTGATGGGGGAACTGATCGACCGCCTCGGCACCCGAATCGTGCTGATCCTGTCGCAAGCAGGATATGGCATCGCCACCGCCTGCGTGCCCTTCCTTATCGACGGGTTCGGCCTCACCGGCTTTTACATCGGCTTCGCCCTCATCTGCACGCTCGGCGCCGGATCCACTATCGTCGGCTATGTCCGCCTGCTTTCGGGCTGGTTTTCCGGCGCGCGCCTGCGGTCGCGCGGCCTTGCCATGGGCGCCTGTTCATCCGGCGTAGTGCTGGGCGCGGCCTTGTCCGGTCCCTTCACCATATTGATGATCGAACAGTTCGGATGGCGCGGCGGCTTCTGGGGCCTGTCGCTGTTCCCGTTGTTGATCGGCCTGCCCGTCTCGATCTTCTGCATCCGGGAAGCCCCGGTCGAACGCAAGGCGGAATCGGGTAACGCGGCGGCGACACCGCTTCCCGGCCTGAGCCTGCAAGAGGCGATACGCACCCGCCCTTTCTGGCTGCTGATCGTCATGGTCCTGCTGATCTCCAGTTGCCTTCAGGGCATGTCGATCCATATCGCACCCTTTCTTTCGGACCATGGGCTGAGCGCGGGCGCGCTGGCCGCGATCACCATGTTCAACGCCCTGATCGGCATCCCGGCGCGCCTGCTCGCCGGTCATATGTTCGACCGCTATTTCGCGCCCTATATCGCGGTGGTCGTGTTCGCCCTCCCGGCAACGGGGGCGCTCCTGATGGCCAGCTATCCGGTGCTGGCGATCGGTCTGGCCGGCAGCATCCTGCTCGCGGTCGGTCAGGGCGCCGAATCGGACTTTATCGGTTATCTGGTCAGCCGCTATTTCGGGCTGAAACAATCGGGCCGGATATTCGGCCTGATCTACGGTGTGTTCATGATCGGCGTCGCGGTCGGGCCGTTTCTGTTCGGAGAGGCCTTCGACATCTGGGGCAATTACACTATCCCCTTCACCTTTGCGACCGTGGGGTTAACCCTGCTCTGCCTGATCCTGCTGGCGCTGCCGCGTTTCAACGACAGCGCCGTGGAACAGCCGGTCAGTACCGCTCCGTGAGCGGCTGACCGGCGGCGATCCGGTCATAGGAAAAACGGGAGAGGTCGATCGACCGATATGCCCCGAACACTATCAGTTCCGCCACCGCCCGGCCGACCGCCGGGCAGTGCTGCACGCCATGGCCGCTAAAACCGTTGACGAAGACCATAGCCGGAAAATCGGGATGCGGGCCGATGATCGGATTGGCATCCGGCAGGCTCCATTCCATATGACCGACCCAGGCGCTGGTCATCCGGATCGCTTCGAATGCGGGCACGCGCGTCGCCAGCATCGGCCATAATTCAGTATCGAAAAAATCATAATCGATCGCGAAATTATCCCCGGCATCGACCAGTTCCCCTTCGCGCGGCGAACCGGCCAGGAACATATCGCCTTCCGCGCGGATATTGAGCAACTGAACCTGATCGACGATGATCGGGAAGAGATCCGTCGTCGGCGCCTGCTCCACCTTGAACACGAAACTGTGCGCCCGCACCGGAATAACAGGCAGATCGAGCCCCGCCAGCGCCGCAAGCCGCCCGGCGGCAGGCCCCGCGCAGTTGATGATTCGCCCGCAGGCCAGCCTGCCACCATCGGATAGGGCAACCGTCACGCCCTCGGCGCCCGATGCCGGTTCGATGCCGGTAACGGCTGCGGGGCGATATTCCACCCCCAAAGACACGGCCTTGCGGCGGAACGCCTGCAACATCGCATAGGGATCGAACACGCCTTCGCGCGGGCCGCCGAGAACCGCGGCATCGATATCGTCCACCGTCATCCACGGGTAGCGCGCGCGCAGATCGTCCCGCTCCAGCCAGAGCGGCCCGGCGCCCAGTTCCGACTGCAATTCGAAACTCTCGCGCAGGCCATCGACATCCTTGCCCCCCGCAGCGAGATGCAGATAGGGCACCACATGCAGGTCGACTTGCGGGCCTTCCCCGTCAATCGCCAGCTCTTCATCAATCCGGCGCAGAAAATCGAAGCCATATTGCGACATGACGATATTTTCCGGCGTGGAAAATTGCTGCCGGATACCGCCCGCCGCCAGAGTGGTCGCGGCACGGGCATAGGTCGGGTCGGGTTCGCAGACGATGATACGCAGATTTTCCGGCCCGAGCGATTTCAGAAAATAGGCGACGGCGCTGCCCATGCCGGCACCGCCGGCGATGACGATATCGGCCGTTTCAACGGACGCCATACTCCTTACCCCTCCCCGGCTGAGAGAAACGCCCGGACATGCCGGTTGAACGCAAGGGGGCGCTCGAAATAAGCTGAATGCCCCGCCCCTTCGATCAGGGCGAAAGATGCCCCGGCAACCATGGCCTGCGCCATTCGTACATTTTCCGGCGGGAACAACACATCATGCTCCCCTACAAGGAACAAGGTCGGCACGCCGGTGGCAGCCAGCCGGTCCGGGGTCCAGCGCGGCATGCTTCCTTTCAGCGTGCGGATCGTCACCGCGTTGAAACTGGCGATCTGCAGATAGAGCAATGTGCTCGCGGGATCGTCATCCCGCATCACCGGGCCGAGCACCCGTTCCGCCTGGCTGAGGTTCCAGACGCGGTCGAGCGTTTCCCTGACCATGGTAGCTAATGGTTCGGGGGCATCGATGCCGATCAGGGAATCGGCAATGACCAGCTTTTCGACCCGTTCGGGATGGGCACAGGTAAAATTGGCGCAGGTCCCTCCGCCCATGGATTGCCCGACCAGAATGACCCGGTCGATCTCCAGCGCATCGAGCAGGCAGAGCATATCCTCCACATAACGGGACTGCCCGGCCTCCTCCACATCGGACGAGTTACCAAATGCGCGATGATCGAACAGGATGACGCGATAATCCTTCACGAAATCGGGAACCTGCTTATGCCAGCTGGCATGATTCCCGCCCACGCCATGGGCGAACAGGACAGGCGGCCCCTCTCCATGGCTTTCATAATAAATCCGGCTTTCGCCAGCATCAATATAGGGCACTTCAACCTCCCGGCACATTGTTTCCGCAAACTTTCCCGACGCGATCGAGCTTGCAATTTATGCATACTGTATGCATAACTCCAAAAGCCGTCAATCGATGGCAGGTCAATCATCACGCCCGTCGTCTGGCGGGTGAAACGGGGAATGGAATGCAATGGTCGAGGACAGTTTCGTAGACGAACGCCTCCTGAAGAAAGTGCCGCGGTGGCGTAATTATCTCGCGGCGAAACTCGGGTTCCGGAACCACTGGTATCCGATCATGTTCTCTCGGGAACTGGGCGAAAATGAAGTCGTCAGCCGGAAATTAATGGGCGAGGATATCCTGCTCAAGCGCATTGACGGCAAGGTTCACGCCATTCGGGACCGCTGCCTGCATCGCGGCGTGAAATTCTCCGAAAAGGTCGAATGCTATACCCGCAACACCGTGACCTGCTGGTATCACGGCTTCACCTATCGCTGGGAGGACGGCACGCTGTGCGACATCATCGCCAGCCCGAATACGCCGATCATCGGCAAGAAGGCGATCCATTCCTATCCGGTGCAGGAAGCCAAGGGCCTCGTCTTCGTGTTCGTCGGCGACGCCGATTATGAACCCCACCCCCTGTCACAGGATGTCCCGCCGACCTTCCTCGACGACACTATGGAAGTGCATGGCTCCTCCTATATGGTCCAGTCGAACTGGCGGCTTGGCTGCGAAAACGGCATTGACGACCTGCACATCTATCTGCATCGCCAGTCGCCGCTGGTCCCCAATACCCAGCGCTCGCTGCCGCTTGGCCATACCGACCGGCCGGTGGACTTTTTCGAACTGCACGAGGAACAGGGCCAGCCCAAGGGCGTATCCACGCGCACCTTCAAGGACGCCGCCCCCATGGCCTATGAAGGCCGCGTGGAAGGCAAGATCGTCGTGACCGGCACCAAGATGCACCAGACGCCCGAGGAAGCCGCGAAAAAGCGCACGACCGGCCATTATATCTGCATGCCGGGCGTCTTGCGCGTCGACAATTTCCCCTTTGTCGGACGTTTCCAGTTCGAATGGTATGTACCGATCACCGAGGATTCCCACCTCTACATCATCACCATCGGCAAGCCCTGCGCCAATGACGAAGAGCGCGCCGAGCATGAACATGAATTCTGGCACCGCTGGAAGCCGGTTTCGCTCGAAGGTTTCAACAATGAGGACGTGTTTGCCCGCGAGGCCTTGCAGCCTTTCTATGAGCATGACCAGAACTGGCTCGAGGAAACCTTGGTGACCGAAGATAACGGGATCATCATGTGGCGCGAGCTATGCCATCGCAATGGCCCCAGCGTGCAAAAGCCGAGCGACATCATCTGACAATCCCGTCAAACGGATCGGAACCTGCAAAAGGGCGGCTCAGGCCGCCCTTTTCGTTTGTCAGGGCAAACACCCTGGGGTGTGGCCCTGACAAAAAGCCCCCCGACCACCCACCTCGCTCCCGTGCGGGAAAGGAAGGCGGCCGAGGGGCCTGCCGAAACCGATCCCGAACGCGGGAACCAGAATCTGGAACCTGCTCAGGATGAACGGAAACGCTCTTGTCTTTGTGACCGCATTTTCGAACGGAATGACCGTTCCACGGTCATTCCGAAAATGCTCTAAACGGTCTTTTCCTTGATCATGTCGAGCGCGACATCGACGATCATATCTTCCTGACCGCCGACCATCTTCCGCCGGCCCAGCTCGACCAGGATTGCGCGCGTGTCGATGCCATATTCGGCCGAAGCCTTTTCGGCATGGCGCAGGAAGGAAGAATAGACACCCGCATAACCAAGGGTCAGCGTTTCACGATCGACCCGGACCGGGCGATCCTGCAACGGACGCACCAGTTCTTCCGCCGCATCCATCAGTGCGAACAAATCCGTGCCATGGTTCCAGCCATAGGCGTCGGCGGCGGCGATGAATACTTCCAGCGGAGCATTGCCCGCACCCGCGCCCATGCCGGCAAGGCTGGCGTCCACGCGCACCGCGCCGTTCTGCACCGCGACGATCGAATTGGCGACGCCGAGGCTGAGATTATGATGGGCATGAACGCCGCGCTGCGTCTCCGGCTTCAGCACCCGGTCATAGGCCTGCACCCGCGCCGCATATTGATCCATCGTCATCGCGCCGCCGCTGTCGGTCACATAGATGCAATGGGCGCCATAGCTTTCCATCAGCTTTGCCTGCTGGGCGAGCGCCTCCGGCTCCGACATGTGACTCATCATCAGGAAACCGGACACATCCATGCCAAGCCCGCGCGCATATTCGATATGCTGCTTGCTGACATCCGCCTCGGTGCAATGGGTGGCGACGCGCACCGAACGCACACCCATTTCATAAGCATGTTTGAGATCATGGATCGTGCCGATGCCGGGCAGCAGCAAGGTGGTCAGCACGCTATGTTCCAGCACTTCGGCGACTGCGCCGATCCAGTCCCAGTCGGTATGCGCGCCGAAACCATAGTTGAACGAGCTGCCCGAAAGGCCGTCGCCATGGGCAACCTCGATCGCATCGACCTTCGCCCGGTCGAGCGCCTTCGCGATCGCCGTCACATGGTCGATGCCATATTGGTGGCGAACCGCATGCATGCCGTCGCGCAGCGTGACGTCCTGAATATAGAGCTTGTCCTTGGTCGGATCGAAGGTCATGCCGAAACTCCTTCACGCAAGCGCAATGCGATCTTTTCCGCGGTCTTGAGCGCCGCGGAGGTCATGATGTCGAGATTACCGGCATAAGCCGGCAGATAATGGGCCGCGCCCTCCACTTCGAGGAACACGCTGACCTTCAGGCCGGTGAATTCGCCGTCCATTTCCGGAATGCGCAACGGCTGGTTGCTGCCGATATGTTCGAACTGCACTGCCTGTTTCAGGCGATAGCCGGGCACATAGGCCTGAACCTCGGCCACCATGTCGGCAACCGACTGTTCGATCACCGCCGTGTCGGCCTCTTCGCACAGACAATAGACGGTGTCGCGCATGATGAGCGGCGGTTCGGCCGGGTTGAGGACGATGATCGCCTTGCCGCGCGCGGCCCCGCCGACATCCATGATCGCCTGGCTGGTGGTTTCGGTGAACTCGTCAATATTGGCGCGGGTGCCGGGACCGGCGCTCTTCGACGCGATCGATGCGACGATCTCGCCATAATGCACCTTCGCCACGCGGCTGATCGCATGGACGACCGGAATGGTCGCCTGCCCGCCGCAGGTCACCATGTTGACATTATGCGCGTCAAGCTGCGCCTCGCCATTGACCGGCGGCACGACATAAGGCCCGATGGCGGCGGGCGTGAGATCGATCACCCGCTTGCCATGCTGCTGCAATATCTCGTTATGGCGCTTGTGGGCGCCGGCGCTGGTGGCATCGAACACAATGCCGATCTTCTGGAATTCCGGCATGGCGACAAGGCCGTCAATGCCCTCCGCCGTCACCGGCACGCCGAGACGCGCCGCGCGTTTCAGGCCATCCGATTCCGGGTCGATCCCGACGAACGCGCCCATTTCGAGCGTTTTCGACAGGCGCATGATCTTGATCATCAGGTCGGTGCCAATATTGCCCGACCCGATGATCGCCACTGGCAATTTATCAGTCATTGCTGTTCAATCCTTGTAACTGAAGGAAACGCTATCCAGCCCGGCTATGCTCACCTTGATGTCGTCGCCCGGACGCAACGGCACCATCGGACCGAGCGCGCCGGTCAGGATGATGTCGCCCTTGCCCAGCGGCTCTCCCTGAGCGGCCAGCGTGTTGGCAAGCCAGGTCGCCGCACGCAGCGGATGCCCGAGGCAGGCCGCGCCCGTACCCAGCGAGGTGATTTCGCCATTTTGTTCCAGCACCATGCCGCAGGTCCACAGATCCAGCCCGGCGAGCGGTTTGCGGGTCTTACCCAGAACGAACATGCTGGAGGAACCATTGTCGGCAACCGTGTCGGCGAAGGAAATCTTCCAGTCGGCGATGCGGCTGTCGACGATCTCGATTGCGGCGGTCACTTCGGCCACGGCGGCCGCGACCTCGTCTTCCGTCACCGCCCGCGCGGGTAGGTCCACCCCGAGGATCATCGCGACTTCGGCCTCGGCCTTGGGCTGCAACAGGGCCCCGGGTTTCAGAACGCCGCCATCGGGCACCTGCATATCATCGAACAACACGCCGAAATCGGGCTGGCTGACACCAAGCTGCGCCTGCACGGCCCGGGCGGTCAACCCGACCTTGCGCCCGACGATGCGGCGGCCCTGCCCCTGCCAATAACGGGTGTTGATCGCCTGAATCGCATAGGCGCCCTCCCCGTCATCCGGCGCGATCAGGTCGCGCAGCGGCGCAATCACGCCATCCTTATAAGCATTACGCAGCCGTTCGGCTGCTATTTCATGGCTGGACATAATCCTCACCCGTCCGTTGTTCACGCAGGATGAATATCAGCGCAAAAGGATTGCAGCCATAAGCCCTTCCATATTATCTCCCACGTTATGGGAGATAGGGACTCAGGCACCGGCATACTGGGCAAGGCGCTGACCTTGCTGGGCGCGATCGTGCGGGACAGCGGGAAAAGGCCGCTTAGCGCCATTGCGGAAGAAATCGGCCTGCCGCGCGCCACCGCGCACCGCATCGCGCAAGCGTTGCAGCATATGGGCTATCTGATCCGCAGCCGCCGGGGCTATTATCATGCCGGTCCCGCGCTGGCGGCCCTGACGCCCGGAACAGGCCCCGCCGCCGTCGCCACCGGCATCGCCCGCCCGGTTCTGGCGCAACTGGCGGCGCAGGAAGATTGCCTCGCGCATCTCGGCATATTCGAACAGGATATGGTCACCTATCTGCTGAAGGAAGGCGTGGGCAAGGAAGCGCTGTTCACGCGCCAGAATATGCAGATGGAGGCCTATTGCTCGGGCCTCGGCAAGGTGCTGCTGGCCGGGCTGGACGAGGAAGCGCTCGAAACCTATCTGGCCAACGGCCCGTTCGTCGCCCTGACCCCGAACACGCTGGTCGAACCCGTCGCCCTGCGCGCAGAAATCGCCCGCGTCCGGCGGCAGGGCTTCGCCATCGACAATTGCGAGATCGACGAAAATCTCTTCTGCATCGCCGCGCCGCTGTTCGAGCCGTCCGGCCGGATCTTCGCCGCCGTTTCCCTGTCCTTCCCCCGCCCGGCGATAGATCGGGACGGCTGGCGGAAACATTTGTCCGCCCTGCAGGAAGGCACGCGTAAGATCATGGCGCGCATGACCGGCCCCGGCGAATCCCCGGCCGAATCTCCCGAACCGCCGCCTGCCCCCGCCCTTCAGGAATAGAGCAGAAACAATGCCGAATAGGCGGGCAGGAGGCGGGGCGAAGCATCGTTGACCGACAGCAGGACGGTGGCAGCAGGCGGCATCCCGGCGGGCGTGATCGCCTCGGTCGAAAGGTTGAACAGACAGCCTATATGCTGATCGCCCTCGATCCGGCTGAACGCCAGCAATCCATCATCCACCGTCACCCTTTCCTGACGCCCGGTGCGCAGCGCCACCGTCTCCCGCCGCAGCGCCAGCAGGCGACGCGTATGGGCGAGCATCGACTCCCCGCTTTCCTCCTGCCGGTCCACCGCACGGGCGAGATTGACCGCGCTGAGCGGCAGCCATGGCGTGCCGGTGGTGAAACCGCCTCCCGGGCCTTCGGTCCACGGCATCGGCGTGCGGCAGCCATCGCGCGACAGGGTGAGCGGCCAGTTGGCGATCGCCTCCGGGTCGCGCAGCAATTCGAACGGAATCTCGTCCTGCTCCAGCCCCAGCTCCTCGCCCTGATAGAGGATGATGTTGCCGCGCAAGGCGATCAGCAGCGCCATTTTCATCCGCGCGAACCGATCCCTATCCTCCCGCGCGCACCAGCGCGACACGGCGCGCGGCGCATCATGATTCTCGAACGCCCAGCAGGGCCAGCCCTCGCCCTCACGCCAGCCCGCGACCGTATCGGCAACGAAGCGCGGCGTCAGCGCGGGCGCATAGAGAAATTCAAAGCCATAGGCGCTCGAAAGTCGCCCATCCCCCTTGGTATAGGCCTTCTGCTCTTCCTCCGCCTTGTCGCCCCCCACCTCGGCCAGCGTGAAGATCGCGCCATAACCGTCGCACAGCGCCCGGAAACGCTCGATGAAACCAATGACGCCCGGCTGGGACTGGCTGTGCAGCCTGATCTGATAATCGAAGGGGCGGGTCCGCACCCGGCCATCCGCCGGAGCGGGCGGATTGTCACGCAGCAACGGATCATGCATGCAATGGTTGAGCGCATCGAGACGGAACCCGTCCACGCCCCGATCCAGCCAGAAGCGCGCCACATCCAGCAGCGCATCCTGCACCGCGACTTCATGAACATTGAGCTGCGGCTGCTCCTTCAGGAAGCTGTGCATATAATATTGGCGGCGGCGTGCATCCCATGTCCAGGCCGGGCCGCCGAACACCGATTGCCAGTTATTGGGCGGCGTGCCGTCCGCCTTCGCATCGGCCCAGACATACCAGTCGGCCTTGTCGTTCGTCCGGTCGGCCCGGCTCTCCGCGAACCAGGGGTGATCGATCGAGCTATGAGCATAGACCTGATCGATGATGACGCGCAGGCCCCGTTCATGCGCCGCAGCCACCAGCGCGTCGAAATCGGCCAGCGTGCCGAAAATCGGATCGACATCGCGATAATCGGACACATCATAGCCGAAGTCATGCATGGGCGAAGTGAAGAAGGGCGATATCCAGATGCCGTCCACACCCAGATCGGCGATATAATCCATGTGCCGGGTAATGCCGGCAAGATCGCCCACGCCGTCGCCGTTCACATCCTGAAAACTGCGCGGATAAATCTGGTACAGGGCGGCGCCGCGCCACCAGAGAGAAGAGGCCGGGTCATTGTTCATGTTCATGCCGAAACCCGTATGATGATGGAACGGAGTTGGGAGCATAAGCGATCCCGTTCCCGGTCATCCACGAATAACTGGAGGACAAGCAAGAAATTATCTTGCCCGGATCGCCAGGTCTGTCCTACCTCATCATAAGGAGGGGTCGCGAAACAGGGGCGCATCGCCGGCACAGGCGGTTCCCGTTTCTGTCTGACGGGACAGACCGTGTAAGGAGCCAGTTCCGTGCCGCACTACGAAGAGCCATCCGTTTCCGACATCGAAGCCCGGATCATCGACATATTGCGCCATCGCGTCGGCAAGGACGAACGCGCGGCCAAATCGCATGACTGGTTCACCTCCGCCGTGCTGACCATCCGCGACGCGATCGTCGATCGCTGGATGGAATCGACGCGCGAAACCTATGCCGATGGCGGCAAGCGCGTCTATTATCTGTCGCTCGAATTCCTGATCGGGCGGCTGTTGCGCGATGCGCTTTCCAACATGGGGCTGACGCGCGAAATGGAAGAGGCGCTGCGCGAACATGGTTTCGAGCTTTCCGCGCTGGAGGAGCTGGAACCGGACGCCGCGCTCGGCAATGGCGGCCTCGGGCGCCTCGCCGCCTGTTTCATGGAAAGCCTCGCCAGCCTCGACATCCCCGCTTATGGCTATGGCATCCGCTATGTGAACGGCATGTTCCGCCAGCGCATCGACGACGGCTGGCAGGTCGAATTGCCCGAAACATGGCTGAGCCACGGCAATCCGTGGGAATTCGACCGCCGCGAAAGCGCCTATCAGATCGGCTTTGGCGGCGAAGTCATCGACGATGGCGACGGCGTGATCTGGAACCCGCAGGAAAAGGTGGAAGCCAGCGCGGTCGATACGCCGGTGGTCGGCTGGCGCGGCAAGCGCGTCAACACGTTGCGGTTATGGACCGCCAATGCGCTCGACCCGCTGCGGCTCGATGCGTTCAACGCAGGCGATTATGCAGGTGCCCTCTCCGAACAGGTCCGCGCCGACAGCCTCGTGCGCGTGCTCTACCCCGCCGATTCCAACGCCGCCGGGCAGGAACTGCGCCTGCGGCAGGAATATTTCTTCACCGCCGCGTCGATTCAGGACATCCTCCGCCGCCATGTGCAATATCATGGCAATGTGCGCACCCTGCCCGACAAGGCGGCGATCCAGCTCAACGACACCCACCCCGCCGTCGCGGTCGCCGAGCTGATGCGGTTACTGGTCGACGATCATGGCCTCGAATTCAACGAGGCATGGGAAGTGACGAAAAAGACCATCGCCTACACCAACCACACATTGCTGCCCGAGGCGCTGGAATCCTGGCCGCTCCCGCTGTTCGAACGGCTGCTGCCCCGGCATATGCAGATCGTCTACGCAATCAACAGCCGCGTGCTGCGCGAGGCGCGCAAGGCCGGGATGGACGACCGCGCGATCGCCGCGATCTCGCTGATCGACGAGGCCGGGCAACGGCGCGTGCGCATGGCCAATCTCGCCTTTACCGGCGCGCATAGCGTCAACGGCGTCGCTGCACTGCATACCGAACTGATGAAGAGCACGGTCTTTTCCGACCTCCACGCCCTCTATCCCGACCGGATCAACAACAAGACCAACGGTGTCACCCCACGCCGCTGGCTGCAGCAATGCAATCCCGGCCTCGTCTCGGTGCTGAAGAACGCAATCGGCGACGCTTTCCTTGACGACACGGAAAGGCTGGCCGATCTCAACGCGCTGGCCGACGATCGGGAACTCGGCGAACGCATCGCCGAGGTGAAACGCGCCAACAAGGTCGCCCTCGCCGCCCATGTCAAACAGCTTACCGGCATCCGGCTCGATCCCGACGCGCTGTTCGACGTACAGATCAAGCGCATCCACGAATATAAGCGCCAGCTTCTCAACCTGATCGAGACGGTCGCACTCTACGATCAGATCCGCAGCCACCCGGAACGGGACTGGACACCGCGGGTAAAGATTTTCGGCGGCAAGGCGGCCCCCAGCTATCATAATGCGAAACTGATCATCAAACTGGCGAACGACATTGCCCGGCGCGTCAATTCCGACCCCTCGGTCGGTGGACTGCTCAAGGTGGTGTTCGTGCCCAATTATAATGTGACGCTGGCCGAGCGGATCATCCCGGCGGCCGATCTATCCGAGCAGATTTCGACCGCGGGCATGGAGGCATCGGGCACCGGCAACATGAAGTTCGCGCTCAACGGCGCGCTCACCATCGGTACGCTCGACGGCGCCAATGTAGAGATCAGGGACCGGGTCGGCGACGCGAATATCGTAATTTTCGGCCTTACCGCCGACGAAGTCGCGGAGCGGCGCGCCAATGGCTACACCCCGCGCAAAGTGATCGAGGGATCGCGCGAATTGCATCAGGCGGTCAATGCGATCGCTTCGGGTGTGTTCTCACCGGACGATCCCCATCGCTATACCGATCTGATGAAAGGGCTGTACGATCATGACTGGTTCATGGTCGCCGCCGATTTCGACAGCTATCATAGCGCACAGCGCGCAGTCGACCGCCGTTGGGAGGACCAGCCTGCCTGGCGCGCATCGGCGATCCGCAATATCGCCAATGTCGGCTGGTTCTCATCCGACCGGACCATCGGGGAATATGCCCGGGAGATCTGGAACGTGCTGTGAAGCCACCGAAATCCGCGATTACGACCCTGCTCGAAGGCACGCATGGCGACCCCTTCTCCCTGCTCGGCGTCCATGCCGGGCCGGAAGGCAACTTTGCCCGCGCGATCCTGCCCGGCGCGCAGGAGGTCGAGGCGTTCAGCCTGAAAGGCGGGCGGCTGGGGAAACTCATACGGGTCGATAATCGCGGCCTGTTCGAAGGCGGGCTGAGCGGCAAACCGCAGCCGGTCCGCTATCATTGCCGCGCGAACGGACATGAATGGTGGGTGACGGACCCCTACAGCTTCGGCCCGGTGCTGGGGCCGACCGACGATTTCCTGTTCGCGCAGGGCACGCATTACCGCCTGTTCGACAAGCTGGGCGCGCACTGCATCGCGCATGAGGGCGCGCGCGGCGTCCATTTCGCGGTATGGGCGCCCAATGCCCGGCTGGTCAGCCTCGTCGGCGATTTCAACGACTGGGACTATCGCCGCCACCCGATGCGCCACCGCAAGGATATCGGCGTGTGGGAAATCTTCATCCCCGACATCGGGGCAGGCCGCGCCTATAAATATCGCATCACCGGGCCGGACGGCACGGTGCAGCCGCTGAAGGCCGATCCGTTCGCCTTCGCTTCCGAACTGCGGCCCAAGACCGCCTCGATCACCGCCGATCCCGGCAAGCCCGACTGGGGCGACGAGGCACACCGCGCCTATTGGGCATCGGTCGATCCGCGCCGCCAACCCGTCTCCATTTATGAGGTGCATCCGGGGTCATGGCGGCGGAACGAGCATGACTGGTTCCTGACATGGGACGAAATGGCCGATCGGCTGATCCCCTATGCCGCCGACATGGGCTTCACCCATATCGAGTTTCTGCCGGTTTCCGAGCATCCCTATGATCCGAGCTGGGGCTATCAGACCACCGGGCTCTACGCCCCCTCGGCGCGTTTCGGCGATCCTGCGGGTTTCGCCCGTTTCGTCGACGGCGCCCACCGGGCGGGGATCGGCGTGCTGATCGACTGGGTCCCCGCCCATTTCCCCACCGACGAACATGGCCTCGCCCGTTTCGACGGCACCGCGCTCTACGAACATGAAGACCCCAAGCTCGGCTTTCACCCGGACTGGAACACCGCCATCTATAATTTCGGGCGGCGCGAAGTATCGGAATTCCTCGTCAATAATGCGCTGTTCTGGGCCGAGCGCTATCATGTCGACGGGCTGCGCGTCGATGCGGTCGCCTCGATGCTTTACCGCGATTATTCGCGCAAGGCGGGCGAATGGATCCCCAATCCGGAAGGCGGGCGCGAAAACTGGGAGGCGGTCGAGTTTCTGCGCGCGACCAACCGCGCCGTCTATGGCAGCCATGCGGGCTTCCTCACCATCGCCGAGGAATCGACCGCATGGCCGGGCGTCACCCTGCCCGCCTATGACGACGGACCGAAGACCAGCCTCGGCTTCGGCTTCAAATGGAACATGGGCTTCATGCATGACACGCTGCGCTATATGGCGCGCGAGGCCATTCATCGCCGCTGGCACCATGACGATATCAGCTTCGGCCTGATGTACGCTTTTTCCGAGAATTTCGTGCTGCCGCTGTCCCATGACGAGGTGGTCCACGGCAAGGGATCGCTGCTCACCAAGATGAGCGGCGACGACTGGCAAAAATTTGCAAATTTACGCGCTTATTATGGCCTGATGTGGGGGTATCCCGGCAAGAAACTGCTGTTCATGGGGCAGGAATTCGCACAACGGCGCGAATGGAGCGAGGCGCGCTCGCTCGACTGGGACCTGCTGGAAGCCCCTGCCCATGCCGGGGTGCAGACGCTGGTGCGCGATCTCAACCGGCTCTATCGCGAAAAACCGGCGCTGTACGCCCGCGATTGCGAAAGCGACGGCTTCGAATGGCTGATCGTCGACGATAGCCACAACAGCGTATTCGCCTGGCTGCGCAAGGCGCCGGGGGCCAGGCCGATCGCGATTATCAGCAATATGACACCCACCGTCCATAGCGGCTATCGCCTGCCGCTTCCTCATGACGGCCCATGGCGGGAAATTCTCAACAGCGATGCCGCAATTTATGGCGGCAGCGGACAAGGGAATATGGGCATGGCCCAATGCGACGGGGGTGGGGCCTCGATCATATTGCCGCCATTGGCGACACTGATGTTCGAATATGAAGGATGAACCGCGATGAAAGCGGAAGAGAGGCAATGATGGACCGGAGGCAATCCCCACTCGCACGCGATGCCATGGCCTATGTGCTGGCCGGAGGGCGCGGCAGCCGCCTCAAGGAATTGACCGACAATCGCGCCAAACCCGCCGTCTATTTCGGCGGCAAGGCGCGGATCATCGATTTCGCCCTCTCCAACGCGATCAATTCGGGCATCCGCCGCATCGGCGTCGCAACCCAGTATAAAGCGCATTCGCTGATCCGCCATATGCAGCGCGCGTGGAATTTCATGCGGCCCGAACGCAATGAGAGCTTCGACATCCTCCCCGCCTCCCAGCGTATCGACGAATTTCACTGGTATGAGGGCACGGCCGATGCGGTGTTCCAGAATATCGATATCATTCACGCCCATGCGCCCCGATATATGGTGATCCTGGCCGGCGATCATATCTACAAGATGGATTATGAGTTGATGCTGCAACAGCATGTCAACTCCGGCGCGGACGTAACCGTCGGCTGCCTCGTCGTTCCGCGCAGGGATGCAACCG
Source organism: Sphingomonadales bacterium (assembly GCA_006226685.1). Taxonomy (GTDB): domain Bacteria; phylum Pseudomonadota; class Alphaproteobacteria; order Sphingomonadales; family Sphingomonadaceae; genus Sphingobium. The sequence goes on along the minus strand of SBGG01000076.1, from coordinate 26,175 downwards.
GCTTCGGCGTGATGGCGGTGGACGATAGCGACACCATCACCTCCTTCGTCGAAAAGCCCGCCGACCCGCCCGGCATTCCCGGCGACCCGGACCATGCGCTCGCGTCGATGGGCATTTATGTGTTCGAAACCGACTTTCTGTTCGATCAATTGCGCCGCGACGCCGACGACCCGGAGTCGAAACGGGATTTCGGCGGCGACATCATCCCCTATATCGTGAAGCATGGTAAAGCGGTCGCTCATCGCTTCACCACCTCCTGCATCCGCGCCGCCGAGGAAATAGAGGAATATTGGCGCGATGTCGGCACGCTGGATGCCTATTTCGAGGCCAATCTCGACCTGACCGACGTCGTGCCCCGGCTCGACATGTATGATCGCGAATGGCCGATCTGGTCGGATGCAATCGTCGCCGCGCCCGCCAAATTCGTGCATGACGAGGAAGGGCGGCGCGGCACGGCCGTTTCCTCCCTCATTTCCAACGACTGCATCGTTTCCGGCGCGACGGCGTGGCGCAGCCTGCTGTTCACCGGCGTCAAGATGGGCAGCTATTCGAGCGTCAACGAGGCGGTGATCCTGCCCCATTGCAATATCGGCCGCAATGCGCGGCTCAGCCGGGTTATCATCGATAGCGGCGTACGCATTCCCGAGGGGCTGGTCGTCGGCGACGACCCGGAACTGGACGCCCGCCGCTTTCGCCGCACCGAAAACGGCGTGTGCCTCATCACCAAGCGGATGATCGAGCAACTGCCATGACGATTTCAGTTCTGTCCGTCGCCTCGGAGGCGGTGCCGCTGATCAAGACCGGCGGCCTTGCCGACGTGGTGGGCGCGCTGCCCGCCGCCGTCGCGCCCCATGGCGTGGCGATGACGACCATGGTGCCCGGCTATCCTGCGGTCATGCGTGCGATCGGCAAAGGGGCCGGCAAGGGGCGGACGATCCACAGCTATCCCTCGCTGATGGGAGAGCCCGCCCGGCTGATCACCGCAAAACTGGGCGATCATCCGCTGGTCGTGCTCGATGCGCCGGGGTTCTTCGCGCGCGAGGGCGGGCCTTATGCCGATCCCGCCGGGCATGACTGGGCCGACAACTGGCGCCGTTTCGCCGCCTTCGGCCGGGCGGCGGCGGACCTTGCCGGGGGCGGCACGAAGCGCAGGCCCTTCGACATTCTCCACGCCCATGACTGGCAGGCGGCGATGGCCCCCGCCTATCTGCGCTTCGCCCCGTCCGACGCGGCCCACATCCCCGCCACGGTGATGACAATCCATAACATCGCCTTTCAAGGCTATTTCGGCGCCGGGATATTCCCGCAGCTCGGCCTGCCCGATGCCGCATGGTCGATGCACGGGGTCGAATATCATGGCGGGGTCGGCTTTCTGAAGGCCGGGCTGGAAGCGGCAAGCGCGATCACCACGGTCAGCCCGCGCTATGCCGCCGAGATACTGGACCCGCATTACGGCATGGGGTTGCAGGGCGTGATCCTTGCGCGCGAAAATCGGGTCCACGGCATCGTCAACGGCATCGACACCATGATCTGGAACCCGGAAAGCGACCCCTATATCGCCGCGCCCTACGGCCTGCGCACGCTCGACCGGCGGATCGCCGACAAGCGCGCGCTGGAAACGGAATTCGGGCTGGAACCGGGTGACGGCCCGCTGTTCGTCGCGATCAGCCGCCTGACCTGGCAGAAGGGCATGGACGTGCTGCCGGAGATACTCGACCATCTGGCCGGCCTCGGCGGCAGGCTCGCGCTGCTCGGTGCAGGGGAAGCGGCGATCGAGAGCGGCCTCCACGCCGCCGCCGCGCGCCACCCCGGCAGGATCGGCATACGCATCGGCTATGACGAGCCGCTCGCCCACCGGATGCAGGCCGGGGGCGACGCGATACTGGTTCCCTCCCGCTTCGAACCCTGCGGCCTGACTCAGCTTTACGCGCTGGCCTATGGCTGCGTACCGGTGGTCGCGCGCACCGGCGGGCTGGCCGATACGGTGATCGACGCCAATATCGCCGCGATTGCGGCCGGAACAGCAACCGGCATACAATTTGACGGCATCGATTATCATGCGCTGCGCAGCGCGATCAGCCGCACCGTCGCACTCTATCATCAGCCCGACCTCTGGCGCACGATTCAGCGCAACGGCATGAAATGCGATTTTTCCTGGGGCCGCAGCGGCGCAGCCTATGCCGGGCTCTATGCCCGGCTGCTATCGGAAAAATCATGACCGGCCCGCTCGGCGCGACCGTCCTGCCCCGGACGACGCGCTTTGCGGTGCGCGCGCCCAGAGCCGCCGCGCTCAACCTCTGCCTGTTCGATGCCGACACCGAACACCGCATCGCCCTGGCACGGGATGGCGATATCTGGTCGGTCGAATTGACCGGTGATCTTGCCGGCCGACGCTATGGCTATCGCGCCGATGGCGACTGGGCGCCGGAACGCGGATGCTGGTTCGACCCGGCCAAATTACTGGTCGACCCCTATGCGACCGAACTCGACCGCCGCTTCGTGCAGGCGCCGATCCTGACCGAATTTGGCCGGGACACCGCCGCTATCGTGCCGCGCGCAACCGTGCCCGCGCCGATGCCGGACATCACGCCCGAACCGCCCCGCTTCACGCGCGGCGGCCTTATCTACGAACTCAATGTCCGCAGCTTCACCATGCTGCACCCGGATGTGCCGGAGGCGCTGCGCGGCACAGTGGCGGCCCTCGCCCATCCGGCGGTAATCGCTCATCTCAGGAAACTGCATGTCAGCGCCGTCGAGCTGATGCCGATCGTCGCATGGATCGACGAGCGCCATTTGCCGCCGCTCGGCCTGCGCAATGCCTGGGGCTATAATCCGGTCGCGCCGATGGCGCTCGATCCGGGCCTGTGCCCCGGCGGCGTTACCGAACTGTGCGATATGGTGCGCGCGCTCCATGCCGAAGGGATCGGCGTGATCCTCGACATCGTGCTCAACCATCTGGGCGAGAGCGATATATATGGCGGCATACTCTGCCTGCGCGGGCTTGATAACGATGCCTATGCCCATGCGCCGGACGGCAGCCTCATCAACGATACCGGCTGCGGCAACACGCTCGATTTCGGCAATCCGGCCGTGCGCGCGCTGGCGCTCGACACGCTGCGCCATTTCGTGCGCCGATGCGGCGTCGACGGCTTCCGCTTCGACCTTGCGCCGGTGCTGGCGCGCAGCCCCGGCTTCGATGCCAACGCCCCGATCTTCGCGGAGATCGCCGCCGATCCATGGCTCGCCGACCGGGTGATGATCGCCGAGCCATGGGACATTGGGCCGGGCGGTTATCAGCTTGGGCATTTCCCGCCGGACTGGATCGAATGGAACGACCGGTTCCGCGACGATGTCCGCCGTTTCTGGCGCGGAGACATCGGCATAGGGCCGCTGGCGACGCGGCTGGCCGGATCGTCCGACCGGTTCGGGCCGGAGTGCCGCAGCGTCAATTTCCTCGCCGCGCATGACGGCTTCGCGCTGGCCGATATCGTTGCCTATGCAGAGCGCCATAATCTGGCCAATGGCGAGCAGGGGCGCGACGGCCATGGCGAAAATCATAGCTGGAACCATGGTACCGAAGGACCGAGCGACGACCCCGCGATACAGGCGGCGCGTAAGACCAGCCTGCGCGCACTGCTCGGCACGCTGTTCGCCTCGACCGGCACGATCATGCTGACGGCAGGCGACGAATGCGGTCGCAGCCAGCACGGTAACAACAATGCCTATGCGCAGGATGGTGCCGCCTTCTGGCTGGACTGGGAACAGCGTGACCGGGAACTGGAGGACCATGTCGCGATGCTCTCCGCCCGGCGGGCACGGGCGCTGCCGCTGTTCACCCGCCTGCCGGAGCAATGCGACTGGTTCGACCTTTCCGGCATCCCGATGACGGACGAGGCGTGGCAGAACCCGGCAAGCGCCGGCTTCCTGCTACGCGCCGGAACCGGACCGCATCGCTATATGGTTCGGATCGACCGCAACAACGGCATGGTCGATCTTGACGTGGAAGGAGCCGCTACGTCCTGAAGCCGCCTTGCAGCTCACCGGCCATATCGGCATCGACGAGGATACCTCTAGGAGAGATCGACATTCAGCCCTAGGGTCAGGCCCCATTACTGGCACCCTTCCTTTCTTATAAATTGACCAATATTTCTGACTTCATTAGAATAATAATCCATCTTCTATCGTTAAATATAAGAAATATGACCAGATTATCGCTTGATGAGATAGATTGCAGAATATTGGAACAGCTCCAGTCCAACGGACGGATGACCAATCAGGAACTGTCCGACAAGGTCGGATTGTCTCCAAGCCCCTGCCTGCGCCGGTTGAAGCAACTGGAAAGTGATGGCGTCATCACCCGCTATGTGGCTCTGGTGGATCCAGAGCATGTGGGCCTTGCCGTCACCGCCTTTGTCCGCGTTCGCCTGGACCGGCAGGATGACCGGCATCTGGCCGCCTTCGAAGAAACCGTTGCCGGATTTTCGGAAGTGATGGAATGCTATCTGATGACGGGCGACGCTGATTACCAGCTTCGCGTGCTGGTGGAATCTCTCAACGCCTTTGAGGATTTCCTGCGGCACAGGCTTACCAGAATCGCCGGCGTGGCCCAGGTCACGACCAGTTTTGCCCTGCGCCCGGTGGTTTACAAGACCGCCCTGCCCATCACCACGGATTAGCGCCCCTTTCCCTTCGGCTGTCGGCCCCCTCTATCCTGAAACTTCGAGACATTTTCAGCTCATGCGGGCCCCTATAGGGCGGCTTGCACCGCCCGGCATCGCCTTCCTCTTCAGGGGAAAAGCGAACAGCCAGTCCACCACAGGCACGCTCTTGCGCAGCCGGATCATGGTGATCGATACGGCCATCGACAAAAGAAAGCTGGTCAGGAAAACCGGGTAGAAATAATCCATTCCCGCCGACCGGTAACCGCTCATCACCAGCGCAATGACCGGCATGTGCACCATGTAAATGGTGAGCGAATTGCGCCCCATCGTGGCCAGAAACGGCCATGGCGTTCCATCCGCGATCCGGTAGCACAAAGCCATAGTCAGGAAGACGATGATCGCGATCATGCCATAATCATGCGGCGAATAACGCACCGGGCCGTAAAGCGCCGAGTAGATCAATACCCCGATCCCGGCGGGCAACAGCAGCAAAACCTTGCCGCGCGCCAGCAACCGTTCGAGCCGGGGCAAATTCTGCCCCACCGCCGATCCGATCATGAACAGGGACATGAAGAAGAACAGTCTTTCTCCATATTTCGTCCCGTCATCCATGGCTAGTGACAGAAGATAGGCATAAATTGCGAACATCGCATGATATTTCCGAGGGATGATGACAGCCACCAGCGAATAGACAATGATGAAAAACAAGAACCACATGTGCCAGTTACCCAGCCACCAATAGCCATCTGTCATTTTTGCCACATTATCGGATGCGAATGCCCAGATTATATTCCAGAGGATATAGGGCCAGATCAAAATGGTCGCGCGGCGCACAAGAAAAGGACCGGTCCCCTTTCGCAGGCTGAAATTGATCATCAGTCCCGACAGAAAGATCAGCGATGGCATACGAATAGGCGCCAGCCCGTTGGCAAGACGATTGACGGGGTCGGGCACCACGCCGCCGGTGAATTTATAATAGGATGTGGAATGCAGCAGGACCACCAGCAGGATGCAGATACCCTTGCAGATATCGATCCACCCGACCCTTTTCCTGCCGCTGGGCATAAAGTCATCCAATGCCATCATGACAGAAACCCTTCATAGCGGTGCCGGGAAAGGAGGTTCCGCATGCCACACACAACCGCACCGGAACCGTGAAGAACCGGTTCTTCCGATATCGGGCTACAACCAGGTGGAATGATCGGAAACACTGCGCGAAACCAGCCTGCGACCAAGGCGCCGGGCTCATCGAGCACCGGGATCACCCGGTACGGGGGCAACGCAGTTCTGCTCGGCCTGCTGGATCAGGCGCGCCTCGAACCCGGCCTGATGCAAGGCCTGAAGCATCGCCACATTGCGTTCCCGATCCGGCAATTCCACGGTGAATATGGTGTTTGCCGATCGCGCCGACGCTCCGCCGAACACGCGATCATGCGTCACTTCCAGAATATTGCCGCCCATATTGCCTATGATCGTCGCCGCTGGCCCCAATGTCCCCGCATTGTCGAGCATCGTAACCTGCAACCGGACGAGTTGGCCGCTGCGCACAAGATGGCGTTGCAACATGGCGGTCAGTACGCGCATATCGATATTGCCACCGCACAGGATCAGGCCGACCCGCTGCCCCCGGAATCGATCCGGGTTGGCCAGCACTGCGGCCAGCCCGGCGGCCCCCGCCCCCTCGCACAGTGTCTTTTCGATCTGGAGGAGCAGCGCGACGGAATCTTCGATCGACGCTTCCGGCACAACCAGCACATCCTCCACCATGTCCTGCGCCGCGCGCAATGTCCGTTCCCCCGGCATCGCGACGGCAATGCCCTCGGCGACGGACGTACCGCCCGGCAACGGTCCGGCATGATGCCCCAGCGCCAGCGCCATGGACGGGTAAAGCTCGCTCTGCACACCGATGATGCGGGTTTCCGGCGATAATGCGCGAAAGGCCGTTGCCACCCCGCCGATCAACCCGCCTCCGCCCACGGCGACCAGCACGGTATCGAGCGGCGGCCCCTGTTCGACCATCTCCAGCCCGATCGTCCCCTGCCCCGCCATGATGTCGGGATCGTCAAAGGGATGGATGAAGGTCAGGCCCCGTTCGACATATTGGGGTACGGCGGAACTGGCTTCGGCGAAATCCTTGCCCACCAGTTCCACCGTGGCGCCAAAGCTGGCCGTTCGTTTGACCTTCACCGTCGGGGTCGAGGAAGGCATGATGATCGTTGCCGGAATGCCCAGTCTCCGCGCATGCAAGGCCACCCCCTGGGCATGATTGCCCGCCGAAACGGCCACCACGCCGCGCCGACGTGCTTCCTCGCCGAGTGTCAGCAGCTTGTTGAGGGCGCCGCGTTCCTTGAAGGATCCCGTAAATTGCAGATTCTCGAACTTCAGCCACAGCTCCGTACCGGTCAGTTCCGAAAGGGTCTGCGAATAGAGGAACGGGGTCCGAACCACCGCATCCCCCAGCCTTTCCGCGGCCCGCCGGATATCGGCAAGTGTCAACGTCATATATTTCTCCAGACCATGGGTACGCAGCGCCGCCATCCCGGCGTGCGGACACTCCGGAAGAACGGGGAAGACGAGAAGAAGGGTGCCCGTTGGTGACGGGTGCCCCGTTTCTCACGGGCCATCCCGTCACCCCGGCGACTTCAGGGGCGTTTTTCCAGCGTCGGCCACTTGATACCGAGCTGATCCAGATAGGTCTTGTACTTAGCCGGATTGTAATAATAGGATTTCATCCTGGGCCGATACTGGTCCATGATGTCGGTATTCATTTCAATATAGGGTTTTTCGTTCGTCAGTACGGGTTGATATTTGGTGTCCTTGGTCTGCACATCGGTGAAATAGCTCTTGGCCGCGGCCAGCAGATCGGGCCGTGTCATCAAATCCAGCATGGTCATGGCCATCGCCTTCGCGCCCGCCACCGCGCCCTTATGCGCGATCGGCGTCGCCATCGCGATTGCGTTGGACCAGTTATGCCCCGGCAGATTGGGAATGTTGGACGGGAAACGGATGGTGATGGTCGGCCGCGTCCATGACACGTCGCCAATATCGTCCGACCCGCCGCTCTTCGGTTCCGGCAACGGCTCCGACAGCGGCGCAAGCGTGGTATCCAGCCCTGTCTCCTCGCCACCGACCAGCTTTTGCACCGCCTTGGCGAACTGCTGCTCCTCGGCGGTCCACTCGGGCAGACCGATCAGCTTGATATTCTCATAGGCGGCTTCGGCCATCGGCTTGTTCATATGCTGCGGCGCGGCGGTGCCGATGATGCGGCTGCTGACCGTGGTATCGGACATCATGGCCGCCGCTTCGGCGATCTTGCTCCCGATTTCGTAATTTTTGCGGATCCGGTCGAACGACTGTTCGCGGAAATAATACCAGACGGTCGCCTTGGACGGCACGACATTGGGGAAGTCGCCGCCATCCTTGATGACATAATGCGACCGCTGTTCCGGGCGCAGATGTTCGCGGCGGAAATTCCAGCCCACATCCATCAGTTCGACCCCGTCCAGCGCGCTGCGGCCGCGCCAGGGCGCCCCGGCCGAATGAGCGGATTCGCCGGTGAAGGTATAGAGAACGGAAATGCCACCCGTGCCGTTGGGCTGCCCCCAGCTTGTGGTCAGGTTCGACGCGACATGGGTGAACAGCACCGCATCGGCATCCTTGAACATGCCATCCCGAACGAAAAAGGCCTTGGCCGCCACCGGTTCTTCCGCGACACCGGGCCAGAGCAGCAATGTGCCGGGGATCTTGTCGCGGATCATGATTTCCTTGACCGCCAGAGCGGCCGCGATGTTCACCGCCTGCCCGGAATTATGGCCCTCGCCATGGCCGGGCGCGCCCTCGATCAGCGGTTCCCGCCAGGCAACGCCGGGCTTCTGGCTGGCCTTGGGAATGCCATCAATATCCGATCCGACGGCGATCACCGGACCGCCCTCGCCATTTTTCCACACGGCGGTCCACGCCGTCGGCATGCCTGACACGCCGCGCGTTACGGTGAAGCCGTTTTTCTCCAGCACCCCGGTGATATAGCGGGACGTTTCCACTTCCTGCATCGCCAGTTCGCCGAAACTGAAAATGGAATCGACCATTTCCTGAACCAGCTTGGACCGCTTGTCGACGCCCTTGATCGCGTCTTCCTTCAATATCTTCAACCGGTCCGGCGATATCTGCTGCGCCGAAGCCGCATCGATGCCGGCCACCATTACGAAGGCGGCCATCGCCACACTGCTCATCAATGCCAAAGATCTCATGTCGTTCTTCCTCCTGCCTTTCGCACCCTATCGACGAAAAGGCGCATGGTTTCCGGTTGCGGCCACAGGCCGCCCCGCATTCCTCCGGGGACGAAGGCCCCACGGTCGCCTGACGCGCCCGCATCATGCCTTCGCCCTCGAAGGGGCCTGTCCTCAGGAAGCCGGCGCGATCAGGGAATCGAACAGCAGCTTGTAGGTACCGTGAGCCTGAGCGCGATGCTGCGGACGGAAGCCAATAAGGATCACATTGCCCTTGCCGTGCTTGACCGAAACCATTGCGGCCTTGTTGGAAAGAATATCCTCACCCAGCAGCCAGCCGCTCTGGAGAATATTCTTTTCCGGATAGGAAGCAATGACCTTCACATCCTCATTGTGGATGCGCGGCGACACATCATAGGCTTGGCTCCCCGCCATGAAGATGGCCAGCGCATCTTCCGGCATGCCATAGGCCAGCGGGCTGCCGGTATCGACCTTCATATGGAAAGTGGAACCGGGCGACCAGAATTCCTTCGCCGACTTGCCTTCAACCACGTTCACGACAGGCAGCTTGAACTTCTTGATCGGCAGGTCGCCCGCACGGCCGAAGGTGATGAGCTTTCCGCCCGCCTTCACAAACTCTTCCAGCGCCTTGACGCCTTCCTCGCCAAAGCCGCTGCGATATTCGGGTGGCACGCCTTCCATGCTGTTGAAACCGCCATAACCGCCATCTCCACCGGTTTCGCCGGTCATCATCGCAATGCTGTCATCCGGCAGGACGATGACATCATATTTCCGGATCAGGTTTCCAGCCTTGATGTCCGCATCCATGATCGAGCTGTAGCCATAATCATAGGATTCGAGCAGGAAGCGGGTCCAGCCTTCATCTATATTGCCGCCGCGATAGCGTTTGAGCATGGCAAGACGAGGCGCCTTGACCGCGATCGTGCCCGCAGACGACACTCCTCCGGCGGAGGCGAAGGACACACCGGTCTTTGCAGCGATGCTCTGCGCCGTAGCTCCTCCCGCACCGGACACGAGGAAGTCGCCAACCCTGGCCGCACCCGAGGGCGTCGTCACGCGCTGAACGGTAGCGCCGCTCTTGAGCAACAGGTTCACTGCCCGGAAACTGTCATTCAGGCTTCCCGACAACAGATAGGGGCCGCTGCCGTCGACGGTTCCCTGGGTGATGATCGTCGTCGCCAGCGGTTCCAGTTGCGCCGTCACCATCGACTTTGCCGGCGTGCTTTCAACGCCCATGAATTCGGTCATGGCGTCGGTCGACATGTCATAGGGACGGATCGGCGTTCCGTCATTGGTCCGCGCATAGGTGTCATCAGGGAAGAAGGTCTGCCCCAGCAACCACCGCACCAGCCCCATATTGGGCTGGTTCATCGGCACCACGAACGAACCGGCGGAATAGGCGCGGCCTTCATGAATGAAATCGGCCGGAGCACGATAGACATTCACATTCTGCAATAGCAACGCATTGATCATCTTGTTGACGGTCAGCGGGTCATGCTGACCGGCCTCGATGACATAGGCCTTGACCTCGCCCTCGGCGCCACGTTCGATCTGGCGCGAGGCCTTCAGATACATGTTGCGAAGGATGCGTTCCTTGTTCTTCGCCGCTGTGTTGACCAGCGACCATGACGTCACCTTCTGCCGGTCGACAATATCGCGCGGACGCCACCAGCCGCCAGTCCAGGGATTGGGCATGTTCATCTGCGGCTTGTTGTCGGGCACGGCGCGCTGACCGCCCTTCAACTGATCGGGATGAACATAGAGCGGCGTCGCCAGATTGGCGCTGGCCGATTCATCCAGCATGCCCGTGATGTTGTGGAAGGGCGTGATCCAGTGGAAACCGAAATGCCCCCATCCCGAGTAGATGGCATCGCCGATACCACCGGACAGATCGGCCATATCCAGCTCATAGGCCATGTCAGCACCATACCAGGTCATTTCCCGCCAGACGAGCGGATCGCCGGCGGGGCGGATCGGATCGGTATAGGGCGGGATCGAAATGCGCGGCGAATACTGGCCCATCTGGTGATGGTCGATATAGGCTTCAGGAATCCAGTCGCGGTACAGCAGGCCGCCCAGATGCTGCGATTCCACCATGTTGAGCATGAAGGCGTCACGGTTGTTATCATGCCCGACATATTTCTGATAAAGCCAGGGCATCGCGGCGCCTTCATAGGGCGTGCCGACATATTTCGTGTACCAGTCATACACCATGTCGTGCCCGTCAGGGTTGAGCGAAGGCATGATGATGGTGATGACCTTGTCCAGCACGTTCATCATCTCGGGATCGGTACGTGTCACCATGTCATAGGTGAATTCGACCGACGTCAGCGACGAACCGATTTCGCTGGAATGCAGATCATAGGACTGCACGATGACTGCCTTGCCATCCTTGACGATCCGGTCGATTTCCTCCTTCGGCACGCCACGCGGATCGGCGAGCTTCAGGTTCATCTGACGATAATCTTCCAGCTTTGCCAGATTCTCCGGGGAGGAAATGAACATGGCAAGGAACGGACGCCCCTCAGTGGACTTGCCCAGTTCCACCACCTTGATCCGGTCGCTCGCCTTGGCAAGCGCCTGGTAATAATCGACCATTCTGGCATAGGGTTCGAGCTTCCGGTCGGTCCCCATGCGGTGCCCAAACCAGGATTCCGGCGTCGGCACCGCCGTCTGGGCGATTGCGGCGGCGGACGGCAGAACCGTCGATGCTGTCACCACCCCCATCATCGCCATATGCAACGCCATACTGGACCTTGAAACCAGCAACGCCCCCAAACTCCGCTTCGCAATCCGTTTCATCAATGCCTCCATCAACCCTTCGGGAAGGCGACCGCACAATCCGGTCGCCCTCCCGGAACTCAGAACTTCTTGGAAATCGACAGGAAGAATGTGCGGCCCATCACGTCGAACGTCGAAGCGTCATAGGTTGCGACAGTCGTCGAATAGGCTGGCGGCGCCCGGTTGAACACATTGTTGACGCCGATGTTCATATCCACACCCTCGTCAAAGCTGTAGCCGGCGTTCAGACCGAACAGATGATAGGCTGACGTACCGTTGTCGCCTGAACCGCCCGTCGCGGCGGTATAATATTGCATCTTGTCGATGAACTGCCACCGCAAGGACAGGTCCAGATGATCGTTCGAATAACCGAACGTCGTCATCGCCTTCCATTTGGGGTGGGCAATACCGGCATTGGTTTCAATCGAATAACCAATGGTTCCGGTATAATTATAGGTCGGCCCGCCTGGAAGCGTCTGCACCTTGAACTTGTCCAGATAGCCGACAACGGTACGGAAATTCAGGTTGCCCGGCACATTGATGCCAACATCCTGCAAACCGATGCGCCAGTCGAACTGAACGTCGATACCGGAAACCTGGAAGGTGCCGAGGTTCAGCAACGGCTGCTCACCCTGAAGCGTGCCGTCCGAATTACGATACAACAAATCGCAATAATAATTGTCGATCGAATAGTCCGGGTTGGACGCGCCATCGGCATTGAAACAATTCTGAACCGCCGTACCAATACCAAGCACGCCGATCGCGTCCTTGATCTTGATATTATACCAGTCGACCGTCATCCGCATATTGCTGAACGCCGGACTGGAGAAGGGAGACGAAATCACCGCACCCAGCGAATAGGTATCGGCGACTTCCTCGGTCAGATCGGGGTTGCCGCCCGTCAGCGGGAAAATCTGGGACGTGCCGACGAAGCTCGGGTAAAGGCTGGGGGCCATCCCCTGGGCAAGGCAGAGTGCCTCGACCTCGGCGGCATTCGCGCCCGCTCGATAAGAGGAGCGATAGTCGCACGGATCGCCCTGCAGCGAAGTCGCGGACGCCTGACCAACGCTGGTGCTACCCGTTGACACCGGCGAATACAGTTCGCCGACACTGGGTGCACGGATGGCGCGGTTATACCCGCCGCGCAACCGGATCTGATCGATCACCTGCCATTCGAAATCCACCTTGTAGGTCTTTGCACTGCCGATCGTGTTGTAATCGGAATAGCGTGCGCCGAGGTCCAGATTGAATTCCTGAATGAACGGCACGTCCTTCACGACCGGAACCAGCAATTCTGCGAAGAGTTCCTTCGAGTGCGCCTTGCCAGATGACGAACGCAGCACCGAGAAGCCGATAATGTCGCTCGTGCCGTCCGGCTGACGGAAGGCATCGTCCGAACGGAAATCGAACGAGTTGGAGCGATATTCGGCACCGAGGGCGAACCGCACCTGCCCTGCCGGGAGGTCGAACAGGCCGCCCTGCAAGGTACCCGACACGATATTCTGGTTCATTCTGGTCGTGTTGAGCGTATCGCGCGTCACATAGGTCTTGCACGCATCGGATATCGGGAGATTTCCGAAGATGTTGAAATCCGTGCAATCGCCCAGCCCACCTGTCGGACTGGCCAGCAGAGCCTGCATGCGGCTGGAACTGAGGCCACCGGTCTGGCCATTCTTGAAGCTGGAACGCCCCTTGCTGACATAGGCATCCCAGGTCCAGTCGCCGATCCCGACCGGGCCGGTCAGCCCCGCCATCATCTGCCAGACATCATAATCATAGGTCTGGCCACGATTGCCGATCGCCTGCCAGGATTTATAATAGCTGAAATTGGCGGTAGGATCTGCGCGGGACGCCAGCAGATAGGCCAGATCGTCGGGCACGAAATAGCTGTTATAGGGAATGCTCTGAAGATAGATATTGTTCGACAGCGTGGTGTTGACGATCGAGCTCTGGCTATAGGTCGTGTAAGTAAACTGACCATAGAAAGAAATCGCGTCAGTCAGCTCATAATCGACCCGCCCCATTGCCGAATAGCGTTCCATCTGGGACTGGATGTCACCGCCGGTCCAGCCGAATTTGAACTGCTGCGCAGGGCCGAAGATAGAATTACCGGAACTGACGAAATAGGCGTCATCGGTTTCCACGCCCTTGAAATTGACGACCGGAACATTGTTCGCGGTGAACAGCGTGCCGTCGTTGTTGAACCCGATCTGCGCACCACCGCTGTACAGCGTACTGCCGTTGCTGGCGACGAATGCATCATATCCATATTGATCGTGGAAAATCGTGTTGACGGCATCCAGCGTCGGCTCATTGCCGGTAAAGATTACTGAACCATATGGGTTTGCCGCATTACCCGTCTGAGCCGTGCGGTCGGGATACCATGGGCGTTTCCGACGCTTCGCGCGATCACGCTTGGAATAATCGAGCGAAATCAGCGCCCGTCCCCGCCCGTCATCGAACGAACCGCCACCGGTTATCGTAATCCGTTGATTTGCACCGTCTCCATAAGTGCTGAGACCGGTCGAAGCCTTGATCTTCAACCCCGAGAAATTACGATCGAGCCTGAAATTGACCACGCCTGCGGTAGCATCGGAGCCGTAAACAGTCGAAGCACCGCCGGTGATGACTTCGATATTCCCGATCATCGCCTCCGGCACGGTATTAAGGTCAACCGAACCATCGGGGTTAGACGGCTGCATGCGCTTGCCATCCAGCAGGATCAGCGTGCGCTTCGAGCCAAGACCGCGCAGGGTCGCATAGGCTTGTCCGCCGGTAAGGCCCGTACTGGTCGTGGATGTATTCCCCTGCCCCAGACCACCGGCAAATTGCGGCATCTGCGAAAGCGCACGCTCCACGGTGATCTGGCCGCTATTGGAAATCGCCTCCTGACCAATGGATACGATCGGGCTGTTCGCCTGATAATCCGGGCGGGAGATAAGGGATCCGGTCACGACGATTTCGCCCGGCGTATTGCTCTCTTCCGCCTCCTGAGGCGCCACTTCCTCGCTTTGCGCATAGGCGGGCTGGCTGAGGGCCAATAATAGTGATCCGCTCGCCGCCGTCATCAAATAGCCGCGACGGAGTTTCCCGATACCGGATATATTGGTTGAATTGAGACTGCTCATGTTGGTTGAACTCCCCCTGTTTGAGGTTCACCAAATCCGAACACCCCCTCCTTCATTTAATTTTTGCGCAGAATCCCATTCAACAAAGCAATGCATAACAAAATACAACTGCTTTCTTGCAAAGAACTATGCATTCCCCTTCTTGAGAAAGAGAGGTTTTTGGAAACAATATTTAACGAAGACAATAAGACGCTTTTTCGAAATCCACAGATTACGAATGAAAACAGATGCTTATTTTTAACTAACTTCCCCAGAGCCGGACGGATATTTTCCGTTACTCGTCTTCAGCCCTTGTTCATCAGTTTGTAACAAGGAATTTCAAAGTCAAGCGGAAATTCCGGTTTAGAGGTCCGCTATGGCGGAATTTTTCCGTTTTGGTGGGATTCCGGTGGAAAAAAATTTTAGCCCTCTCCGGGTGAGGGTCATAATCATGCCTCAAACACCTCAGTCCGCGACAGATATTACCACTTTAGCAACTATCAACGGACACAAAATGATTCGATTCGTCAGGCTGGCACTATGTCGAAGGCGATCGACATACGGCTCCCCCCCGCCGCAAAAGCTTCCGTGCCATGCCACATATAGGATGGAAACAGCACCAGCAGCCCCGGCTCCGGCCGCACATGCCGCGCAGCGGCGATCGGTGCAGCCATCGGAATTCCCGGTTCCCCGAATTTGAGCCAGCCTTCCCGTGCATCGGCATCAAGGCTGGCAGGCAGTTCGATATAGCAAGCCGATGACAGCCAGCCCATCGGATGCACATGGGAAAGATGAAAACCGCCGGACTTCAGCTTGACCGACCACATGCCGGATATCGCATAACCGCCCCTGCTACGGGACCGCAGCACATCACCCCCCCGCCCCAGATGCGCGATATACCGCCGGATCGGCCCATCAATCGCCGTCTGGAACGCCTTGATCGCGGGGTCCTCACTCCGGAGCAGGTCTGCACTGGTCTGGCTACCCCATCGCAGAGACTGATCCAGCGGATGAGCCCGGAACCGATGCAGAGTCCGCAAGGCCGCCCCCAGATCGGCCAGATAGGCATCCAGGTCGTTCCAGCCGGGCGGAACGTCGATTTTCGTAGCCCGGACAAAAGCATCATAATCGTAAAGTGCCTCGGCGCGTTCATCGCCCAGCATATGCCAGGCCGTCCAGCGCGAGGCGAGCAACCCCTGATCCATCGGGTTGCGGACAAGCTCCGTTTCGATCAACGGCAACGCCCGCTCCACCTGACCATTGGCCAGATAGCAGTCGATCAGCAAACGGTGCGCCTCGGCCGAGCCCTGTGTCGACACCACCGCGCGCAGCGCATGGTTCAGCGCGGATGCGCGGTCGAAATGCAGGGCGAGTCGGGCCGCCATCGGTTGATACCGGGGATCGTCCCCCCCTCCGCTAGCGCGCAACAGTGCATAGCCGCGCTCCGCATCACCGGTTGCTTCGCAAATATGGGCCTTCAGCGCGGCCAGGTCCGCGGAGACCGCACCCGCTTCAGCTTCTCCAACCATTGCCAGCGCCGATTCCACATCGCCGGACCGCATCCATGCCAGTTGCGCCCGGTCACGCAGTGCATCGACATAGGCCGGGCGCAACCGCAACGCCTGCGCAAAGGCCTCATCGGCTTCGTCAAGACGGCTCTGTCCCTGTAACGCCCGGGCAAGAACAAGCCATGTTTCCGGTGCAGTCCCTCCGACCGCCAGCGCCTGCCGCGCCGCCGCCTCCGCTTCTGCGGCGCGACCGGCATCGCCAAGCGCGGCGGCCAGATTATGATAGGCCGCCGGTTTCCGGGAATGGATCGCAACGATCCTCTCTCTTTCGCGCACCCTGTCTTCCTGCCGACCCATTGCCTGAAATGCCCGCGCCCGCTCCGCCAGCAGGGCTTCTGCCGGACGAGCCACGGCAGCGGCCGAAGCACTATGATCGATCGCCTCGACAAAACGGCCCGTCGCATTGCACAGGCGCATAAGTTCGATCGCCGCTTCCTGAAAATCCGGCTGCAGTTCGAGTGCTCGGATCAGGGCCTTTTCCCCGGACATGGCATCGCCCTGCATCAGGTAGACAATGCCGCGGAGAAACCGGACAGGGGCCAGCATCTGCCCGGCGGGGCCGATAACGACATCGAGTATATGGGCCGCCTCTGCCGGCCTTTGCCGACCTATGAGATCCACCACCTGCTGAAGCAGAATATCCTGTCGCGATTGTGCCATGGGGTGCCGAGCCACCGGGATGAGAGGAAATGCGGGATTTCCAGTTAATCAGAGGCGCCGTCGCATGACAATGGCATTGCCGCGAGGAAAGCCTGCGGCCGCGTGGCCGCCCCACCGCAGGGAATAGCGAAGGAACAAGCCAGCGGAAACGTCCGATGGCATCGCCCGGCAAGTGGGTCAGGCCATCACGACCATCAACGCTTCCGCCCTGCTCGACGAATGGTTGCGAATAGCATGACACACATCGACGGAATAGCGCGCTATGGCGCCGGTGCCCACAATCGCCTCAGTCTCTGCGCTGATGACCGTCAGTTCCCCGGTCAGAACCGTCAGATGCTCGAGGCTGCCATAGACATGGGCATCCGACACGAGTTCCGCTCCCGGCTCCAATGTCAGATGATAAAATTCCGTATTCCCGACGCTATGTGCCGGGCTCAGAATCCGCATCACGCACTGGCCGTCCTCCGTGCGGATTTCCGGAACAAAGGAGGCCGCGGTCAGTTCGATCCGGCCGCGCCGTTCCACCCTTTTCCCGCCGACGAACTCGGCCATATCAACACCCAGCGCTTGCGACAGATACCAGACCGTCGCCAGCGTCGGATTGGTTTCGGCACGCTCGATCTGCGACAGCATAGACCGTGAAACGCCGGAAGTCGCCGATAAGGCATCCAGCGTCAGGCCTCGCTCCTTACGCAACTGATGGAGGCGCGGACCAATAGCGGGTGGGTCTTGCTTTACGAACATCAGATCGCATTTACCAGGATGAATGGCCCGAGTTTACAGGTGCGGCTGACATTAGGCAAGAAATGCGATTCCGCCTCATCACTCTTCCCTGCCATCCTTCCGGTAACATGCCCTCTGCGCAGATCCATGGGGGAAGGATGATAACGGGCGATGGCTTTTCCTTCCCCGTGCAACCTTAACTTTCCTTCATATTCGATCCATGTCATCAAAATGAAAAAAGCAAAATATACCCGCCATCGCGGAACGAAATGACATGAGTTAAATCTAATACCATGGTCACATATATCGTTTCTAACAATAATATTCACATTACATTCCAACAGGGCATAATATTGTAGCGAATTCTACAATTTAGCTTTGGCAGTTCATCAAATTCCGAAAGATAATTTCGGGATATGGGGGTATTTTATCATGCGCCATCGTGGAATTTCATCAAAGAAGGTACTTCTCCTGACAGCGGCGATGACCGCGCTCATCGCCCCGAATTTCATCGGCGGCGCCCTGGCCCAGACCGGATCGAGCCAGCCGCAGGAAGAAGGCCGGGTAACCGGTCGCGTCGTCACACCTTCGGGCACCTATCTTGCCGGGGCGGAAGTCCGCGTCGAAGGCTCCGACGTCGTCAGCGTCACCGATTCGGACGGTCGTTTCACACTGCAACGCGTGCCGGCGGGGAACCAGCGGATCATCGCCAGCTATTTCGGCTATGCCACCAGCCAGACCCCGATATCGGTTACCGGCGGAAGCGCAGCGAACGTCACCATCCGCATGGCTCCGGTCGCGACCGCCAGCGATAACGATATCGTCGTCCGGGGGAGCCGCCCGATCGCAGAGTCGGAAGAAGCGGCAATCCAGCTCAAGCGCGCCTCGACCTCGCTGGTCGACGTGATTGCGGCGGACAGCGCCGGACGGTATCCCGATCAGAATATCGCCGCCGCGATCAGCCGCCTGCCGGGCGTCAGCGTCGGCCGCGATCAGGGGCAGGAACGCTATCTCAGCCTGCGCGGCGCGCCTTCCACCTGGACCACGCTGGGCTTTGACGGCGTCAACGTCATCAGCCCGGGCGGACGCGAAACCCGCTTCGACACCATCCCGTCCTCGATCGCCAGCCAGACCGTGATCCGCAAGGCGGTGACACCGGACATGCCGGGCGAAACCGTCGCCGGCAATGTCAACATCGTCACGCGCAGCCCGTTCGACTATCCCGGTCTCAAAGGCTCGCTCGACGCCGGTTACGGCTTCAACGATCTGGGGCAGGGCAAGCAGTATAATGTAGGCGGTTTCCTTTCCACCCGCTTCGCCAACGACACGCTCGGCATTCTCGTCGGCGCCTCGCGCTATGAACGCGACATGGTGACCGACAATTTCGAGAATAGCTGGGAAGTCGCGCCGGAAGATCAGGAAGAAGGCGGTGAAAACCGCGTCTGGGCCTCCAAGACGCAGAACAAGCTCTATCGCCTGACCCGCAGCAACACCTCGGTCTCCGGCCGCCTCGAATGGCAGCCCAATGGCGATAACAAAGTCTTCCTGAGCTCCATCTACACCCAGTTCCGCGATGACGAACTGCGCAATGCCTGGGTTTTCGACCTCGATCAGGATGCGAAGAAAACATCGAGCAGCACCGTCGGCACCACCACCGGCTATGCCGACATCCGCACCGGCAACACGCCGATGCAGGGCACGCTCTATGGCGCCGAGATCGAGAGCACGCTCAACTCCAACTCATCGCGCCAGAGCATTTTCACCAACACGCTGGGCGGCGAGCATGATCTGGAAACGTGGAAGATTTCATGGCGGGCCAATTATACCCGCGCCGATTCGCGCAGCAAGCCGCCCTTCCAGTCCTCCTGGGGCAGCCCCAAGGATTTCACCCAGCGCCCGACGCTGGTCTATGACTTCACCGATCCCGATCTTGCCAAGGTTCGCCTCTATGAGACGATCCGCAACGACGACGGCACCTACAGCATGGGCGCCGAACGCCCCTATATCTCGCCGACCGAACTCAATTTCCTGGGCATGACGCGTAACCGCCAGCTCGACCGGACCAATGCCTGGACCGGCAAGCTGGACATCGAGCATAATATCGACCTGTTCGGCGCGAACACCGTGCTGCGCTTCGGCGGCGAATATGACCACCGCAAGAAGACGTCGAACCGTACCGTGCTCGAAGTCACGCCGGATACGCTGGCCGAGGCAGGCCTGACCAATCCGACGCAGGGCGATATCATGATCGACACGCCCTATAAGGGTAAGCTGCCCATGGGCTATGGGTGGAAATATTTCTCCAGCGACCTCGGCGAGGCCCTGTTCGACAGCTATGCCGCAGCCGGAGCCACCCAGGTTCAGGCGGGCACGAGCGAGAAGAATAATTATCGCGTCACCGAAGAGGTCATCGCCGGTTACCTGATGGGGACGACCTATTTCGACTGGGGCAATATCGTCTATGGCGCGCGTATCGAGAAGGTAACGAACACCGGGGCGGCGCTGGCCTCGACCGATGCGGGCTATATGCCGGTCACCGCGTCCAACAGCTTCACCTCGGCCTATCCCAGCATCCATGTCAACTGGGACATCAACGCCAATATGAAGCTGCGCCTTTCGGCCAATACCGGCGCGGCGCGGCCTGATTACGATCAGCTTCGCCCCAACTTCTCCTATGACGACAACGAACAGATGGTTTCGGGCGGCAATCCCGATGCCAAGCCCGAACGCGCCAAGGGGATCGACGCCTATTTCGAATGGTACATGCCCTCGCGCGGTTTCCTCTCGCTCGGCGCCTATTACAAGGATCTGAAGGACATTTTATATGATGTCCAGCTTCCGGCCTTCGGTTCCGACGTGCTGAATTCGGACGGCATCGACCGGTCCGACTATATCTACGAAACCATCGCCAATGGCGGCGGCGGGCATATTTATGGTTTCGAGTTCGCGCTGGTCCAGCCGCTCGAAGGTCTGGTCCGCAGCATGGGCATGCCGGAATGGATGGAAGGCTTCGGCGTACGCGCCAACCTGACGATCAATGATTCGAAAGCCACAGCCCCGGACGGTCGCACCACCGATCTGCCCGGCTCGTCACCGCTAATCTACAATCTCTCGGCCTATTATGAAAATTACGGGCTGTCGGCGCGGGTGAGCTATCAATGGCAGAAGGCCTATCTCGACTCGATCAACTCGAACACGGTGGTCGGAGACGCTTATTGGGCCAATGTCGCGCGTCTCGACGTATCGCTGCGCTATTCGATCAATGAGAATGTCCAGCTCTATGTCGATGCTAACAACCTGACCAACGAACCCGGCATCCGCTATCAGGGCACCTACGCACGGCAGATCGAGCATGAGATTTTCGGGCGCCGGTACATGGCCGGTATCCGCCTCAACTTCTGATCCTCTTCCCGGTGCGGGCGGAACCTTCCGGTTTCTCGCCCGCACCGGCTCATGCCATTTCCCCATTCAAAGGATTTCTCATGAAGACATGCCGCCTCGCGCTCGCCACCGGCCTTCTCTTCCCGCTTGCCGTTCCGGCGACCGTCACCGCCCATGAAGGCCATGGCGGCGGCCTGACCGAAGGGAGCAGAACGGCATCGACAGGTTCGAACAAGGACCGTCTCTGGCTGGCCGGCGACCATCATATCCATAGCGAGTTCAGCGTCAGCTATGAGCCCGACCCGAACAATCCGGACGGTCCGCCCATCCCCCACATCGCGCAGGACGGGCGCTATCCCATTTCGAAAAACGCCGAAATGGCGCGCACCTATGGGCTGCGCTGGATGGTTTCGACCGACCATGGCGGCCCCAATCATTCGAAAATCAATTATGAGCAGGCCTATCCGGCCCTGTTGGCCTCGCGCGCGGCGGTGCCCGAGGTGCTGCAATTTTACGGCATGGAATTCGATACCCCGGCCGGTGATCACAGCAGCCTCATCATTCCGCGTACCCCGGGCGAACGGGAACAGCTCCGCGATATCGAATCCCGTTTCTCCAAGCGCGAAGCCTGGCCGCGTGACCCCTCGCGCGATACCGAAAGCAAGATGATCGACGCGCTGAAATATATGCGCACGCAGGATCACAAACCGGTCGTCATCGCCAATCACCCGTCCCGCTCCGCCACCGGCCTCGGCGCCTATGGCGAGTATAAACCCTCGGAATTCCGCAACTGGAACGATACCGCACCGGATGTGGCGGTCGGCATGGAAGGCGCGCCCGGGCATCAGGCCAGCGCCCTCAACAAGGACGGATCGTCCGACCCCGAGGGCGCACGCGGCGGCTACAAGAAATCTCCGACATGGGGCGGGTTCGACCAGATGACTGCCCGGCTCGGCGGGTTCTGGGATTCGATGCTGGGCGAGGGGCGCCGCTGGTGGGTCACCTCCACCTCCGATTCCCACTCCAACTGGCGCGAGGGCGGCAGCGATTTCTGGCCTGGCGAATATTCAAAAACCTATGTCTTCGCCCGCCCCGATCAGGGCGACATCATGGAAGGATTGCGCACCGGCCGCGTTTTCGTGACCACCGGCGACCTCATCTCCGAACTTGATGTCACCGCCCAGGCGGTGAACGGCGGCAAGCAAAAGGCGAAGATCGGCGGTACGCTGACGGTGGCAAGCGGTTCGGACGTGGCCGTCACGATCCGGCTGCGCGATCCGGCGCCGGCCAATGCCGGAGGCCGCACCCCGGATGTGCATCATGTCGACCTGATCGTCGGCGACGTGACCGGCCCGGTCGCGGACCGTTCGACCGACACCAACCCGACCACCCGGGTCGCGCACCGCTTCACGCCGGGCGAATGGAAACGCAATGGCGAAATGCTGACCATGCGCTTCGTGCTGAAAAATGTGACCGGGCCGCACTATCTGCGCGTGCGCGGAACCAATACGGAGCAGCTCGAACCCGATCAGGACCCGCGCGGCGAAAATCCGTGGGACGACCTGTGGTTCTACAGCAACCCGGTCTTCATCGAGATCGCCCGCTGACCGCGTCGCTCCGGGGCGGCCACGATGCCGCCCCGGATGACATATTTCTTTCACCTTCGTGACATAGGGCCATCGCGCATCAAATGGGTCGTTTCACGGCCCAAAAATCACGGGAAACAAGGTCCTGAATTCTGCGCGATTCTAAACAGCCCCGTCACAGCGCGGCCTTACGGCCGCACCACGGCATCGGACTTGCAGATTTGACCCTTCGCATTCTCATCATTGAGGACGATGCCGCAACCGCGGACTTTCTGGTGGAAGGGCTTGAACAGGCGGGTCATGGGACGGAATGGGCGGCGGACGGCCTGACCGGCCTCGACCGCGCCCGATCCGGCGCCCATGATTGCATCATATTGGACCGGCTGCTGCCGGGAATGGACGGGATCACCCTGTTGCAGACGCACCGGAGCGAGGGTCGCGACACCGCCGTCATCATCCTGTCCGCCATTGGCTCCACCGACGAGCGGGTGCGCGGGCTGCGTGCCGGTGCGGACGACTATCTGGTCAAACCCTTCGCGATTTCCGAACTGCTCGCCCGGATCGAGGCGCTGCGGCGGCGCGAGATACGATCATCGGCGGTGACCACCAGCCTGACTTGCGGCGACCTCACCATCGATCTGCTGACATCGGCCGTGGACCGCGGTGGACAGGCGATTGCCCTGCCGCCCCGCGCCTTCCGCCTGCTCGAATATCTGATGCGGAACCAGCATCAAGTCGTCACGCGCAAGATGATCCTGGAAGAAGTCTGGCGGTATGACTTCGACCCCGGCACCAATGTGATCGACGTGCATATCAGCAATCTGCGCAAGGCGATCGACCTCAAGGATATGCCCCCGCTGCTGCACACCGTCCGCGGGGTCGGTTATCGGCTCGGCTCCCCGTCATGAAGGGGATGACCGCCGGACGGCTGTACAAATCCGCCTCCGCCCGGTTCCTGCTGCTCTATCTGGCGATCAGCCTTACCTGCGTCGTGCCGATCCTGTGCTATGTCTATTACAAGGCGGACGACATCGTGCTGGAGGATTTCACCGGTCGGCTGGAGCGCCGCCGGGAAAATCTGGTGCGCCATTATCAGGACGGCGGCCTGCCTCTGCTGTCGGAGAAAATCCGCGGCCGCATCGATCGCGGACTGATCGACGACGGCATGATCCTGCTGGTGGACGGCGCGGGACGAAAGGTGGAGGGCAATCTTTCGGTCTGGCCCGCCAATGTCACCGACGGGCCGGGCTGGAAACCGATATTCCTGAAACGGGAGGGCGAGAAGGAGTCCCATCTCTTCCTCGTTTCCGTGACCCATCTACCCTCTGGCCATCGCTTCCTCATTTCCGGGCGGCTGGACGATCGCGAACAGGTGCAATCGGCGCTGCTTTATGCGCTGCTGGGCGCATTCGGGCTGGCGGTTCCGCTTGCCCTGATCGGTAGCCTCATCGTCGTGCGGCAGCTCAACCGGATGGTCGAGGTGGTGGCGGATACCGCATCCCACATCGCCGATGGCGACCTCGGCCGCAGAGCGCGACGCGACCATTCGCTCGATCCGCTCGACCGATTGTCGGCATCGCTCAACCGGATGCTCGGCCGGATCGAAACGCTGGTCGAGGAAAACCGCATGATGACGGACGCGCTGGCCCATGACCTGCGCTCGCCACTCACCCGGATCTGCGCCAGTCTCGACAAGGCCGGACGATTTCCCGCCCCATCAGGCAATGCCGACCAGCTTCAGGCGATCGGGCAGGAGGTCGACCTGATGCTGCACATGCTCGATAGCACGCTGGAGATCAGCCGCGCCGAAGCCGGTATCGGCCGCGGCGATTTCGCATGGCATGATCTGGGGGCGCTGGTACAGGATCTTTATGACATGTATCAGCCGCTGGCCGAGGAACAGAGGTTGCGGCTGGCGCTCGACAGCGAGGGTGAGATGCCGTTTCTGTGCAATCGCGGGCTGATCGCGCGGGCACTGTCGAACCTCATCGACAATGCGATCAAATATGGCGGCACCGGCGGCCTCATCCATTTCGGCGCGCATGTAACGCCGCAAGGGGCCGTACTCCATGTCGCCGATACCGGCAGCGGTATCGCCCCGGAACGGCGAACCGAAGCGATCGGCAAATATCGGCGGCTGGACGATGCCCGGGGCGTGCCCGGCATGGGTCTTGGCCTGACGCTGGTCGCGGCGGTGGCGCGCCTGCACAATGGCGAGCTACTGCTGGAGGACAATGCCCCCGGCCTGCGCGCCAGCCTCATTCTCCCGCGCACTCTGCTGGGCGGCGGAGCAGCGAAACCGCATGTGCGCCGTCCGGTCAATCTGCGCCTGCGCCGCCCGGCGCCGGACGGTGCCCTTAACTGAAAACGCCGCCCCGGACAGGGAGCGGCGTTTCCGATGATAAGGACGAGCCGGAAAAGACGGTGAATCAGGCGGCGAGGTCGAACCGGTCGGCGTTCATCACCTTCGTCCAGGCGGCAATGAAGTCCTTCACGAACTTCTTCCGATTATCGTCCTGCGCATAAACCTCGGCATAGGCGCGCAGGATCGAGTTCGACCCGAATACCAGGTCCAGCCGCGTCGCCGTCCATTTGACCGCACCGGTCGCCCGGTCGCGAATTTCATAGACGCCGTTAGCTGCGGGTTTCCAGACATTGCCCATGTCCGTCAGGGTGACGAAGAAGTCGGTGGTCAGCGTCCCTTCGCGATCCGTGAACACGCCATGCTTCGTGCCGCCATGATTGGTGCCGAGCACCCGCATACCGCCGACCAGAACGACCATTTCCGGTGCGGTCAGGCCCATGAGCTGTGTGCGGTCGAGCATCAGCTCTTCCGGCTTCACCACATAATCCTTCTTCAGCCAGTTGCGATAGCCGTCATGAATCGGTTCCAGCACATCGAAGGAAGCCGCATCGGTCTGCGCATCGGTGGCATCGCCCCGCCCCGGCGCAAAGGGCACCGAGACATCGAAACCGGCCGCCTTCGCCGCCTGCTCGATGCCGACATTGCCCGCAAGCACGATCACATCAGCGATGCTTGCCCCGGCTTCGGCGGCAATCGGTTCCAGCACGGCGAGCACCTTGGCCAGCCGCGCCGGCTCATTGCCCTCCCAGTCCTTTTGCGGGGCAAGGCGGATGCGCGCACCATTGGCACCGCCGCGCATATCGGACCCACGATAGGTCCGGGCACTGTCCCATGCGGTCGCAACCATCTCGGCAACGGAGAGGCCGCTCGCGGCGATCTTCGCCTTCACCGCATCGACATCGTAACCGGTCGTACCGGCGGGCACGGGATCCTGCCAGATCAGGTCCTCGGCCGGAACGTCGGGGCCGATATAGCGCGCCTTCGGCCCCATGTCGCGATGGGTCAGTTTGAACCAGGCGCGGGCGAAGGCATTGCGGAACGCGGCGGGGTCCTTGTGGAACCGCTCCGCAATGGCGCGATAGACCGGGTCCATCTT
>SBGG01000038.1 GCA_006226685.1 Sphingomonadales bacterium | reverse complement strand
TCCTGGCTGGTCGAAACGATCTTGCCGGGGTGGACGTTCTTCTTGGTCCAGCTCATTTCCGAAACGTGGACCAGGCCTTCGATGCCCGGCTCCAGCTCGACGAACGCACCATATTCGGTGATATTGGTGACGCGGCCGGTCAGCTTCGCCCCGACCGGATATTTGGCTTCGGCGCCTTCCCACGGATCGGCTTCAAGCTGCTTCATGCCGAGGCTGATGCGCTGCGTATCGCGGTTGATACGAATGATCTGCACCTTCACCGTGTCGCCGATGTTGATCATCTCGTTCGGATGGTTGATCCGCTTGTAGCTGAGGTCGGTGACATGCAGCAGGCCGTCAATACCGCCGAGATCAACGAACGCACCATAATCAGTGATGTTCTTGACCACACCCTCGATGACCTGACCTTCATGCAGGGTCTGGATGAGACCGCTGCGCTGTTCGGCGCGGGTTTCCTCGAGGATCGCGCGACGCGAAACGACGATGTTGCCGCGACGACGGTCCATCTTCAAAATCTGGAAAGGCTGCGGAATGTCCATCAGCGGGGTAACGTCGCGAACCGGACGAATATCGACCTGCGAACCGGGCAGGAACGCCACGGCACCATCGAGATCGACGGTGAAACCACCCTTGACGCGACCGAAGATAACACCCTCGACACGGGCATTTTCGCTGAATTCGGATTCCAGCTTGTCCCATGCGGCTTCGCGGCGCGCGCGGTCGCGCGACAACATCGCTTCGCCATAGGCATTTTCAACGCGATCGACATAGACTTCGACTTCGTCGCCGACCTTGATATCGGCCTTCTGGCCCGGCATCGCGAATTCGCGCAGCGGGACGCGGCCTTCGCTCTTGAGGCCTACATCGATAACAGCCATGTCGTTTTCGACGGCGGTAACGGTGCCCTTGACGACGCGCCCTTCAAAGCCGCCATCTTCGCCACCGAGAGAATCATTGAGAAGTGCCGCGAAATCGTCACGCGACGGAAATGCCACTGAGGCCATGCATAGTCCTTTGCTCTTCATTGCTGGCCATCCGGTTGTCTCCGGAGGTCTTTTCAAACTGGCCTTCGATCGCGCAGGCTCCCAATGGGAATCCCGATAATCGTAAGCCTGGCCAAACCGCCGACCGCGCCTCATGCGAGATCGGCACCCGCCGGAAAATTACCGGAAAGATGCAACGCCGGATAAGCCAAAAGGGCGCACGGAAACCCCGTACGCCTCGCCCAGTCACATTTTACCGTGACATTCCAGCCGCGCATCCACCAGAGCAATTGCCCGTTGGATAGCCTGTTCTATAGTCAAATTGCTGGTATCAAGCAAGTCCGCATCATCGGCCTGCATCAGGGGGGCGTTATCCCGGCCCATGTCGCGCGCATCGCGGGCAATGATCTCCGCCACCATCGCCTCCCGATCGGCAGAGATTCCATGCTGCTCCATTTCCCTGACCCGACGGTCGGCCCGCACTTGCGGAGAAGCCGTGACATAGAGTTTGGCGTCGGCATCCGGCACGATCACCGTGCCAATATCGCGACCATCCAGCACCGCCCCACCGGGCTGCGCGGCAAAACCGCGCTGCCGCTCCATCAACGCGGCCCGTACGCCCCCATGAGCCGACACGCGCGAAGCGAGCGCACCGGTCGCCTCTTCCCGCAATTCGGGGTCTGCAAGCAAGGCATCGGGGAAAGCGGTTGCCGCCTCCGCTTCCGCTGCATCTGCCGGATCGCCGCCCGCCCGGGCAAGGCTGAGCGCCACCGCCCGATACAGCAATCCGGTATCGAGATGAGGCACGCCATAATGCCGTGCCAGCGCCCGCGCGATCGTCCCCTTGCCGGAAGCCGCCGGTCCATCCACCGCGATAATCATGCGCCTGCACCCAGGCTGCGGAAAAGATCGACGAACCCCGGGAAGCTGGTCGCGACGGGACGCATATCGTCGATCGTCACCCCCTCGCGGCTGACAAGCCCCGCGACGGCGAAGCTCATCGCGATACGATGATCGAGATGAGTCGCAACCGATCCGCCGCCTGCAAGCGGCTGCCCGCCCGTGCCGTCGATGACGAGACCATCCTCCGTCTCCTCGACCCGCCCCCCGATGGCTCGCAAACCCTGCGCCATCACCGCAATACGGTCGCTTTCCTTGACCCGCAGTTCATGAAGCCCCCTGAAAACACTCCGCCCCTCCGCCAATGCCGCCGCGATGAAAGCAACCGGAAACTCATCCACCATCGCCGGGACGTCGGCCGGATTATTTTCAACGCCATGAAGCCGGGAAGCACGCACACATATATCGGCAACCGGCTCTCCACCCTCCTCGCGCTCATTCAACAACTCGATGTCGCCCCCCATCGCGCTGAGCAATTTTACCAGCCCGATACGCGTTTCGTTGATGCCGACTCCGGTCACCGTCAGGTCCGACCCCGGAACGATCAGCCCTGCAACCAGCGGAAAGGCCGCCGAGGAGGGATCACCCGGCACGACGATATGCTGAGGACGCAGTTCCGCCTCACCGCGAATCGCAATCACGCGCGCACCATCCTCATCCCGCGCGATCGTCAGATCCGCGCCGAATCCGAGCAGCATTCGCTCGCTATGGTCGCGCGTCGGTTCCGGCTCGATAACGCGGGTGATGCCCGGCGTATTGAGCCCGGCGAGCAATATTGCCGACTTCACCTGGGCGCTGGCCACCGGCAGGCGATAGTCGATCGGTACGGCCGGAACGATACCCCGCATGGTCAGCGGCAACCGCCCTCCGGGGCTGGCGGTGAATTCGGCGCCCATGCGCGACAATGGTTCAGTCACACGCCCCATCGGGCGCTTGCTCAACGAAGCGTCGCCAATAAAAGTCGCCGTCAGCTCATGGCTGGCCAGCAATCCCATCAGCAAACGCGTCGATGTTCCGCTATTCCCCATATCGAGCGCCTGCTGCGGCTGCAGCAAACCACCGACACCAACGCCATCGACATGCCAGACGCCATCCAGATCACGCTCGATCCGCGCGCCCATGGCGCGGAGAGCCGCCGCAGTCGCAAGCACATCCTCGCCTTCCAGCAACCCCTCGATCCGGCTTTGCCCCGTCGCCAGCGCAGAAAACATAAGCGCGCGATGGGAGATACTCTTGTCCCCCGGCACCGAAACCACACCCTTAAGGCCGCCCCCGGGCGCATGGAAAGTCATAGTCACATTCTGGCTGTCATCGGCGGCGGCGGCGTGCATTCGACCTCTGCTTCATCATAAAGTTCATCACAAAAAATCGTCCCGGCTTTTGACAGCGCCGCATTGCTATGGCAAGGCGCCCGTCGCTTCGCGTGACGGTTCACCCGTTTCACGCGCTATATCAATCGAACTTGTTCACTCAGAAGGATGGAAGGCGGCACATGGTGAAGCCTGAATGGGGCACGAAAAGAACTTGCCCGAAATGCGCGACCCGCTTTTACGATCTCGGCAAGGACCAGCCGGTAACCTGCATTTCCTGCGGCGTTTCCTGGGATCCGGAACCGATATTGAAGTCGAAGCAGCCCCTTCCCTTTGAAGAGGTTCAGCCCAAACAGGCCGAGGCCGCCGATGGCGACCTGGCTGAGGTCGGTACCGATCTGGATCTCGACATCGATGTCGATGACGATGGCGATTCGCCCGATAACGACGTCGATCTCGGCGGCGACGACGATCTTGGCGTCGAAGCCGGCGACGATGATAACGACGATGATAATTAAGGGCTTGCAAAGGGGGGCGTTGCTCGCCTAAAGGCAGCGCCTCAACAGTGAATCACCTCACGGGATCGAGGGCCGGACGACGGCAATGATCCCCACGACCGGAACCAGACCGGACGTGTTGAAAATGGAACGGGGCCGTAGCTCAGCTGGGAGAGCGCTACAATGGCATTGTAGAGGTCAGGGGTTCGATCCCCCTCGGCTCCACCATTTCTCTTCTAACGCCTTGATTATGGGCAGTTAGCTAGAAAATCAGTCACTTATGCCTGCCATTTGGTCACACCAGTGGTATACAGCAAGGCATGAACGACGTGGCGGAAACCCTTCATCTGCAAAAGCGCGGCGGCGTCTGGTATTATTTCCGGTGCGTGCCCAAGACGCTCGTTGCAGCCATCGGAAAGCAGTTCATCAAGCGGTCGTTAGGAACGTCCAGCCTCACCGAAGCGAAGCGGCTTCGCACTATCCATGACCTGAACTCGGATGCTCTGTTCATGGCGGCGGAGAAGGAGGGGATCGGTTCGGGCAAGGGATCGAAACACTCCGTGCTGCCGCTGGCGACGCTGACCGAACATGTTCGGTCTATGATCGCCATCATGGACCGGCAATCGGCTGAGAGGCTGCTCAAGGACCCTCCGGCAGACCGGACCAGCCTGAAGGAAAGGCAGGCCGACACGGAATATGAGCTGGGCATCCTCACCAACCCAGCCGATCTGCGCCAGCACGAACTTATAGGTCGCGCCGGGCAGAGGCTGTTGGATCAGATCGGCGCGGATATCCCGGACCTGTCGGAAGCCGCCCAGTTCGAGGAAATTATCCGGCGCGGCCTGATCGAACTCTGCCGCCGCAGGCTGGATCGCTACGCGGACCGCTATGACCGTTCCTATTATGATGGCCTGTTCGATCCGGCACGTCCGGCCAGCATGACGCTGGAGGAACTGTCCCAGACCTATCTGGCCGAGAAGGAAGAGGATTATCAGCTCAACGGGGTCAGCCCCAAGCGGCTGGACAAGATCAAGGCCAGCGTGGCCGTCTTATGTGAAATGATCGACGGGCAGATGCCGGTTCACGCGATAGACGATGATGTCGTGCAGCGGGTGCGGAGCCTGCTCGCGCAGATGCCGTCGAATCGCACCAAGCTCTATCCGGGCCTGCCGCTCGATGCCGCGATCGAACGGGCGAAGAAGGACGGCAAGCCCGGCCTCTCCTCATCCACACAGGCCCATTATCTCGAAATCCTGCGGGATATGCTGAAAGTGGCGGTGCGAAAGAAATATCTGCCGTCCAATCCCGCCGAGGAGGTCAAGCCGCTGAAGAAAGACGGCGTGACCGCCGCCGAGAAGCGCAGGCCGTGGACGGACCAGCAACTGCGCGAGTTCTTCATGGGCAGCAGCTTCTATCGCTCCTGTGCACCCGGGTTCGCGAAGCCCTATACCGGAAAAGACCGCGACTGGCGTTTTTGGTTACCGCTGTTGATGCTGTTCAGCGGTGCCCGGCCCAATGAGATATGCCAGCTTCATGTCGATGATATTGCCCGGACGCCGATAGGTGTATGGTATATGTCCCTGACCGACGAGAAGGACGGAAACAGCCTCAAGACCCAGGCCAGCCGCAGAAGGGTTCCCATCCACCCCGAACTGATACGGATCGGTTTCCTGCAGTTCGTGGACCGGCAGAAGCAGCAAGGTGCATCCGCGCGCCTGTTCCCCGCGCTGAAACCGAATAAATATGGCAACCTTGCGTGGTATCCGGTCAAACGGTTCAACGAGCAGTTCCTACCTGCCACGATGGTGTTACAGGAACGACAGTCGCTCTATTCCTTGCGGCATAATGTCCGCGATGCCCTGCGCCGGGCGAAAGCGCCTGCCGAAACGCTGCTGGCGGTGACGGGCTGGTCGCCTTCCGGAAAGGCAGTGAGTGATAATTATGGTGACCCCGGCAACCCGGACCATCATGCCGAATATGTCGAAAAGATCAGCTATGCGGGGCTGGACTTGTCATTCCTATATGCACCCGCACCTGAGGTGTAGGGTACAAAGCACGAGCAGCCTGCCAAGCCAAGATAGCGCAGTGTCAGGAATTCAGTAACGCTATCATGGTCAGCACGATTGTCGCCGACATCATTACCTTTATCTGCAACAGATCACGTTTGATCAGGTTGAACCGCATATCCATTGCCTTAATCTACCTCTTCCACTTGGCGAGGTCCACCTTCATGATACTCCGGCTGCCTTCCTCCTGATTGAATGTCGGTAATCGCCAATAAAGGCGACATTCGCCAGCCCGAAGCTGCTCGTTGAAACCCGCCCCTCGTTCATCTGGTTGTCGCGGTACAGCGGCCGACCGAATCTGGGACAGGCCGTGTAAAAACGCGTTGGCAGACGAACGGCGCTGATTTCGGATTTGCGCGGAAGGTTGCAGTTGCCCCTCAGGTCTGGATAGCGGCGATCATCGCTGGAACGCCGAGGATGGCGATCAGCCTTTTGAAGTTATAGGCCAGGATGTGGAGACTGGCTTCCGTTCTGACGTGTTTCAGCGTCTTCATTTGGAAGTGGGTCGAGCCCATCCAGGATTTCAGCGTGCCGAACGGATGCTCGACCGTCTGTCGGCGGATCCGCATCGCCTCTGGCCTACGATCAAGGCGGCGCTCCATTGCCTCGACGACTGCCTCATACTCCCATCGTCTGACCCGCCGTTCCTTGCCGGTCGTGCATTGGTCATGGAGCGTGCAGGTCTGGCAGTTCGAGCTCCAGTAGCTGTGCATGGTCAACCCGTCCTCGACCGACGTGTAGCGATAGATCAGGTCTTCGCCGGCGGGGCATGGATAGACGTTCTCTTGTTCCAGATAGACGAAGTCCGGTTTGCCAAAGCGACCTTGCGCCTTTGAACCGGAGGTAAGCGGTCTGGGCACAAAGGCGGTGATGCCCATGCCCTCGCAGGCCCGGATATCCTCGCCCTTGAAGTAGCCCTTGTCGGCAATGGCATCCAAAGCCTCCACGCCCATCGCATCCTTGGCTTTCGCCGCTATGGGTGAGAGTTGTCCGCGATCATAGCCGGTGTTCAAAAGCTCGTGCGCGACAATCAGGTGGTGCTCGGCATCGACGGCCGTCTGCAGATTGTAGCCGACGATACTTGTGCCGCGGCCCGCGCTTGCCATGGCGCGCGCGTCCGGATCGGTCAGCGACACCTGCTGGTCCGGCGCATTCCGTACTTCCTCTTCGCGGTCCGCACGATCAAGCGCGTCGAGATACCGGTCGATATTGTCCTGCACCTGCTTCATCCGCGAGGCGACCTTCGCGGCGGTGTAGTTCTTGTCGCGGTTGTTGACCGCCTTCATCTTGCTGCCGTCTATCGCCACGACCGCACGCGTGAACAGACCCAACTGCCGGCACAGCACGATGAACTGGCTGCACACAGATCGGATCGCAGCGCCGTTTGCCCGGCGGAAGTTGGCGATTGTCTTGAAGTCGGGCGCCAATCGTCTCGTGAGCCACATCAACTCAATGTTCCGCTGGGCTTCACGCTCGAGGCGTCGGCTCGACTGGACCCGGTTCAGGTAGCCGTAGAGATAGATCTTGAGCATCGTCGCTGGATGATAGGCGGGGCGGCCCGTCTCAGCCGGCGTCATTCCAGCGAACTCCAGCGCGTTCAAATCGAGCGCACCGATGAAGGCCTCGATTGCACGAACCGGATTGTCTTCCGACACGTAATCATCGAGCGATGCTGGCAGCAAATAGTCCTGCCGGCGGTCTTCACCTTGGATGAAACGACCCATTCCAAAGCCTCCCGGAACGCGAGAAAACCATAGCATATTCCGGCGTTTTTACACAGCCTCGGGACAAAGCTGCCGTTCCAGCCAACGGTCACGAAGGGCTGGTTTCAGGTCGGAACCTGCCGATCATGATTTTCAGTTCTAAGTGAAAAATATCAATTGCTTTTGAAGTTTGGATCATCATCGACATCATTGTTTTCAGCGGTATGTGTTTCTGTCCAGCCTGCCTGTCGCGCGCAGCATGGCGGCTTGGGCGACCAAGAGATCTGACCGAGCTATCGCTACGGCAAGCTCCGCAGCGCGGAAGCCCTGGTCGGCAACGAGAATGTCGACCGTCGAACGCAGGCCGAAGCCATATTCAGCCCTGACGCCCTTGAGCGCGAGATCGGCGGCGGCAAGTCCCTCGATATTGGCGCGCAGGCGGCTGCGGGCGGCGTTCAGCATGGCCCATGCGGTGTCGGCACCGCGCAAGGCATCGCGCTCGGCAGCATCGGCCAGGAACCGCTCCGCACGGTTGTTCGCTTCCGCCTGCCGGACGCGCGAGGAGACGAGGCCGCCGGTTAGCAAGGGCACGCGCAGGGTCATCCTGACCGATCCGGCGCCTGCGAAATCGTGCAGGTTTCCGCCCGAAAGCCTTTCGCCCCGTCCATAGGCGCCGCCGAGGTCGAGCGAAGGCGCACCCTCGGCCCGCGCCCGGTCGATCCTTGCGTCCGAGGCTTCGACGGCAAGACGCTGCTGGAGCAGCAGTGGATTGGCCGTTTCCGCTGCCTGGCGCGCCTCGTCCCGGCTTGCCGGAAGCGCGGCAGGCGGCGGGACTTCGGCCGTGAGCGTACCGGCATCACGACCTACCGTTGCCCGGTAAGTCGCCGCAGCCGTGGCAAGCGCGCCTTCGGCATCGGCAAGGTTGGCGACGACGGTGGAGCGCTGCGCTTCGAGTTGCGCCACGTCGGTACGGGTCGCCTGCCCGAGATCGTAGCGGGCGCGGGTTTCCGCCACTTGCGTGTCGAGCCGCTCGATGCCGACCCGCGCCACTTCCACCGCCTGCTGGTTGTAGAGCAGCGCGGCGTAAGCGGAGACGACACCTTGCAGGATCGCCGCTTCGGTGTCGCGCAGCCCCTCCTCTCCGGCAGCGACATCGCCATTGGCGGCGCGCACGGCCGAGGAGACCCGGCCGCCGGTCCAGATCGGCAGGGCGACGTTCGCGGTCAGCGATGCCGACTTGCCATAGCCCAGGCGGTCGTAACCGCCATTGCCGTCGACCGAGAGCGTGGGCCGTGCCAGCGCGCGCTCCTGCTCGGGCGTTTCGGCGAGGGCTTCCTGCCGTGCGCGGGCGGCGGCGAGCTGGGGGTTGCTCTCGTAAGCCGCCGCGATCGCCTCGCCGAGGGTTTCGGCAGAGGCCGGAGAGGCCAGCAGCAGGGCGGTGACCATCCATGCCGCTCGCTTATTCAGGACCCGTCTATTCATGACGGAGCGCCCAGGCCGGAGCCGCGCGGCTGGCGCGCAACGACTGTCCGAGCACCGTCAGCACTGCAATCACCGTCGCCAGCAGGCTGCCGCCGATGAAGAAGAGCGGCGAAAGCGCCACGCGGTCGTCGAACCCGGCCAGCCAGGTCCGCATCGCCACGAAGGCAAGCGGCCAGGCGAGCAGGTTGGCCAGCAGCACCGGGCGCAGGAACTGACCGACCAGCAGCCTGGCGATATCGCGGGAGGAGGCACCGAGAGTCTTGCGGATGCCGATTTCCTTGATCCGCATCTGGGTGTTGTAGGAGGCCAGCCCCCACAGCCCGACACAGCCGATCAGCACGGCCAGCCCTGCACCGATGGCGAAGAGCCGCGTGGCGCGGTCGTCCGCCTCGTAGAACTTGGTGAGCTGGGTGTCGGCGGTTTCCGCCTCGAACGGCACTTGCGGCACGGCGCGCTGCCAGATCGCGCGGACGGCATCCATCGTTTCGCGGGGATTGCCGGTGAAGCGGATCGAGGCGACGGCAGTGGTCGCCCTTTCCGGTTCACGGTAATAGATGTAGTAGCTGGCGCTGGTGGGTTCACGCGGGGAGAAGAAGCGCATGTCCTCGACCACGCCGATGATCGTGCGCGGACGATTACCGCCGATGGTCTTCCCCACCGCATCCTCCGGCGAGCGGAAGCCGAGTGTCGACACCGCGCGGCGGTTGATGACGATATTGCGCCCCTGTTCGAGCTGGCGAGACAGTGCATCGTCGTCTCGGTGATTGTCGTCGAACACACGGCCGGCAAGCAGGCGGGTACCGTAAACCTTGAAGAAGTCGGGGCCGGTGACGATCCAGCGCAGTGATGGACCATCGCCGGCAACACCGGGCAAAGGCACGTTATCGGCATTGTTCTCACCGCTGCCGCCAACGGCATTGTTGCCGATCGCCACGGTACGGACGGACGGCAAATCGCGGATGGCGGAAACGACCGCGCGGTTCTGGGCGCTGGAGATGAGGCTGTCGCGGGTGGAGAGCAACACCATCAGCCCATCGCGCTGGAAGCCGAGGTCGGATTGCCGGACATGGCGGGTCTGCGCGACCAGCACGCCGGTGCCGACCATGAAGGCGATAGCAAGGCCGAACTGGAGCACGACCAGCCCTTCCCGAACGCGGGTGCCGACGCGCCCGCCGCCGGGCGAACGGGCAGAAGCAAGTACGCTGGCGGCCGGAAAGCGGGACAGCAGCAGCGCGGGATAGAAACCTGCCAGCAGACCGACGATCAGTGTGAGTACTACCAGCGCGGGCACCACCAGTGCATAAGGGATCGTCAGCGAGAGGCCGCCAGCGGCATTGACCAGCGGCAGGCTCAATTCGGCAAGAATGAGTCCGATGAGGGCGGCGATGCCCACCGTGAACATCGCTTCGCCCAGGAATTGACGCACCAGTGCCAGCCGGTCCGCGCCCAGGACCTTGCGCATGGCGACTTCTCGGGCGCGCAAGTTGGCCCGCGCCGTCGCGAGATTGACGTAGTTCACGATCGCCACCAGCAGCGTCAGCAATCCGACGATCCCGAGCGTGATAACCGTGATCTTCGCGCTGGCGCTGGCCGAACCGGCCGGTTCGAGATGCATCCGGGTGAGCGGGAGCAGCTTGAGCTGGTGAATCTTGGAAGCATCCTTGCCCATATCGGCAAGGGCGCGCCGGTCGACGAAGGACGGCAGCTTCTGCTCGAATGCGCGCGCAGCCTCTGGCGTATCGAACCGCAGGAACGTCTGGAGCGAGGTGCTTCCCCAATGGAACCACTGCTCCGATGGAGGTGCGGCAGGCATTGGCACTAGCAGCGAAATGTTGTAATCGCTGTTCTTGGGCAGATCGCGGAAAATTCCGGCGACCCGGTAATTGGCGGTCTTGTCCATCGCGATGGTCAGCGTCTGGCCGATCGGATCGCTTGTCCCGAAATACTGGCGCGCAAGCGTCTTGCTGATGAGCACATTGGCGGGCTGGCGCAGCGCCATGCCGCTGCCGCGCACCATCGGCAGGTCGAAGACATCGAAGAATTGCGGGTCTACTTGCGCGACATCGGCCGGTGCGGCAACGCCGCCGCGAATGACGGCGCCGCCGTTCTTGCCGCCCCTTATGCGGGTGCCGACGGTACCGGGAAAGTCCTCGCGCATCTGATCGAGCAGGCCGCCCATCGTATAGGGATAGGCCCCGTTGAACGGGCTTTCCGGCAGATTCCATGCCGTCTGCACCACATAGATGCGGTCATGCCGGGGCAGCCATTTCTCGTAGCTGGTCTCGAACCGGGCATAGAGGCCGAGGACGAGAAACACCGCGATCCCCACCGCGAGTCCGCCGACATTGAGCGCGGCATAGAGCTTGTGGCGAGTGAGCGAACGGTAAAGCGAAAGCAGGGCGAAGCGGTTCATCCTTGGCCCCCTCAGATCGACCGCATGGCCGAGGCGACGATGCGCCCGTCGAGCATGTCGATGCGGCGCCTGGCCATGTCGGCATGGCTGGGCGAGTGGGTGACCATGACGATGGTCGCGCCTTCGTCGTTGAGGGCCTGGAGGATGTTCATCACCTGCTCGCCATTGGCGGTATCGAGGTTGCCGGTCGGTTCGTCCGCGAGGATCAGCTTGGGATCGCCGACGATGGCGCGGGCGATCGCCGCGCGCTGCTGCTGGCCGCCGGAAAGCTGGTGCGGGAAATGGCGCGCGCGATGGGCGATGCCGACTTTGTCCATCGCCGCCGAAACCCGCGCGCGGCGGTCTCCGCCATTGGCGCGGTAGGCGAGGCCCAGGGCGACGTTTTCCTCGATGGTCAGTTCGTCGATCAGGTTGAAGCTCTGGAACACGAAGCCGAGCGTGGAGCCGCGAAACTTCGCAAGGTCCTTCTCGCCCATCGCGGCCAGGTCCTGATCGCCGAACATATAGCGGCCGCCGGTGGGCCGGTCGACCGTGCCCAGCGTGTTGAGCAGGGTGGACTTGCCGCAGCCCGAAGGCCCCATGATGGCGAGGAATTCGCCAGCGGCCACTTCAAGGTCGATATCGCGAAGCGCGGTCGTCTCCACTTCGTCGGAGACGTAGCGGCGCTGGATATTTTCCAGACGGATCATGAGCATGGTTCCCTGTTAGCGGAGATTGAGGATGTCGCCGGTGACCGACGATGTATTGGAGGTGACGATGCGTTCGCCCGGCTGAAGGCCGGAGAGGATTTCGACCTGTTCGGGGTTGCGGCGGCCGGTCTTCACGACGCGGCGGCGGGCATGGGCGCCATCGGCATCGAGCACGAAGACCGAGGTGCCGCCGCCCGCTTCCAGCCAGCCGCCGACTGGGACGACCAGCGCAGGCGCGGTACTGCCCAGAGTGATGCGGATGTCGAGCGTCTGCCCGCGATTGAGTCCGGCGGGCGGCGCCCCCGCAAAGTCCAGCTCCGTGCGGAAACGGCCGTCCTTCACGGCGGGCAGGACTTTCGAAACGGTCAGGCGAGCGCCGTCCACGGCGGCCTTTTGGCCCACGGCAACGCGGCGCAGGTAGTATTCGTCGACATCGGCGGTGAGTTTCCACGAACCTTCGCTGTCGACTTGCCCGGCCGGATCGCCCGGCTTCAGCGCCTGTCCGGGCTGGATCGTGAAATTGGTGAGGCGGCCGCCCATCGGCGCGCGGATCGTCAGTGCATCGAGGCTGGCGCGCACGGCGGCGAGATTGCTTTCCAGCCTGCCGCGCGTGTCGTTGAGCCGGGCGCCCTGCGTGGCGGTAATGCCCGCCTCCCGCGCGCTGCCCGATTGCAGCTGGGCAAGCCGTTTCTGCTGGTAAGCCGCCTCTTCGGCATAGCTGCGCACCCCGGCATCGGAGAGATAGCCCTGATCGTAGAGCTGCTGGCGGATCGCCAGTTCGCGGCGCGCCTTGATGAGATCGTAATTGGCCTGCGCGACTTGTCCGGCGCGGTCGATGCTGTTGCGCTCGATGCCGAGGTTCTCGCCCGCCACGCTGCCAAGCTGGCTGGCGATCTGCGCCTCGCGGGTGAGTACGTCGAGCCGCAGCTCTGGGTTGGCCAGCGTGGCCAGCGGCTGGCCTTCGGAAACCATGACGCCGTCCTGCACGAGCAGTTTCTCGACCTGCCCGCCCGAGAGCACACCGACCAGCGTGGTGACTTTCGGCGCGACCGTCGCGCGCACCGGCAGATAATCGGCAAAAGGCGCGCGGCTGACCGTGCCGGTTTCGATCTGGGCAGCTGCAATATCGGTCGATCCGCTGGCGGGCAGCAGGCGCCAGAGCAGGACGGCAGCCACCGCCCCCCCGGCAATCGCCAGAACCGCAGGCTGACGCCATAGCGGCGCGCGGCGGCGTTCGACTTTGCGATCCATCTCCGCGCCGGAGGAAACGGTTGCATGTACGGGCTGTTCGGTCATCATGGGGACAGTATCACTCATCTCCGCCGGAAAGCCTAAACGTCGATGAATGCTGGAGTTTTTGAAGATACCGGTTCCGGTGACCGTCCGGCGGTGGACACTGTGTCCGCAAATGGACAGTCGGATAGCCTGTCAAGCGGTGGCGCGATCCTGCTGGTCGATGACAACCCCGCCGTTGCCGGGGCCATGGAAATCGCTTTCCGTATGGCGGGACGCCGGCTCGATACTGCCAGTGGGCCGGAAGAGGCGCTCTCGCGTCTGGCCAGTCGAAGGTTCGATGCGATCCTGCTCGACATGAATTTTTCCCCCGGCCAGTCGAGCGGGGAGGAGGGACTGGCCTTGCTCTCGCGCATTATCGCGGACGATCCGGCAGCCTGCGTTGTCGTCATCACCGCGCACAGCGGCATCCGGATCGCGGTAGCAGCCATGCAGGCCGGAGCGCGGGATTTTGCGATGAAGCCATGGCGTAACGGCGAACTCGTCGCCAAAGTGGAGGCTGCCATTGCGCGCGAGGTGCCGGTTGGCCCGGTTCCGGCTTCCGCCGCAGTCGATGCGGAACCTGTCCGCTTGCTGGGTGAAAGCGCGGCGATGCAGGCCCTGCGCGAGCTTGTCCGCCGGGTTGCGCCGACGCCTGCCGGAGTGACGGTGACCGGGGCCTCCGGCAGCGGACGTATGCTGACGGCGATGGCGGTTCATGCCGCTTCGGCGCGGGGTGAGGGCGAGCCGCCGAGGATCGATCTGCGCGATGAGACCGCATGGGGGCGCTTGCAGGACAGCTCCGGCACGGTGATCCTGCGTCATCCTGACAAGCTGAGCGAAGTGGCGCAGGCGCGTTTGCTGGATCGCCTGTCGCCCGCCGTCCGCTGTATCGCGATTGCCGACGACCTTGCCGCCTTGGCGCCGGCCTTGCGACGGCGGATCGCGACCGTCGAAATCGCGGTGCCGCCGCTCGCTCGGCGGGAGGGCGATGGTATCCTGCTCGCCCGGCACTTCGCACGCATGGCGGCGGAGCGCTTCGCTCGTCCGACGCCCCGACTGACGGCCGCTGCCGAAGAGGCGATTCGCGCGACCGTGTGGGACGATGAAGTGCGCGGTCTTGCTCTCGCGATCGAGCGCGCCGTGCTGCTGGCGGAAGACGGCACGATCGATGCGGCGGCGCTGGCATTGCCGGCGCCGCAGGTCGCCGTGGGAACGGTGGAAGCCAGCTTCGACCTTACCGATGCCGAGAAGGCGATGATCGAGGCCGCCTTGCGCGAACATCGCCATAACGTGACGCAGGCTGCCACCGCTCTGGGTCTCAGCCGGGGGGCGCTCTATCGCCGCATGGCACGCTATGGGCTCTAGGCTGCGGGCGGTTCTGACCGGGATCGCGCTTGCGTTCAGCGGATTAGTGGCAAGCGAGGCCTGGCATCGCGGTATGTGGGGCACGATGACCGGGGCGGGGCTGGTCGCAGCCTGGATCGTACTGCTCCATGCTTGGCGTTCCGGCCTGGAAAGCGCGCCTGCAAGCAAGGCAGCTCCTGCTCTGGCTGGACAAATCGATTCGCATCGTCTGCTGCTCGATGGCGCACCCACGCCGATGCTCGCCATTGAGGGTGGCAGTGCGCGGGCGCTGAACCGGGCGGCGCGGCAGCTTTTCGCGACCGACGACAGAGTGCTGCCTATGCCGACCGCGCTGGCCGAGGGCGATGTGAGCCATTTTCGCCATGAAGGGCGTAGCTGGCGGATCGATCGGGTGCAGCTCGCGGCCGAAAACCGCGCCGTGATCACTCTGATCGATATCGAGCAGGAAGAACGCGCGGCTGAAGCGCGGGCTACTGCCGAAATGATCCAGGTGCTCGGCCACGAACTGTTGAATGGACTGGCACCGATCGTCTCATTGGCGGATAGCGGGCTGGTTGCAATCGACCATTCCCGTCCCGACATGCCGCTGCTTCGCGAGATATTCGGCACCCTGACCCGGCAAGCGGAAGGGCTTCAGCGGTTCGTGGAAGCCTATCGAACTTTGGCGCGTCTGCCTGCACCTCAGCCCCGTCTTATCCCGGTCGAGCAGCTCATCGCAGATCTCATGCGCCTTTTCGCTGGTCGTTGGCCGCAGGTCGCGATTTCGGTCGACGTCGGCGAAGGTCTTTCCTGGCCGATGGACCGCGATCAGATCAGCCAGGCCCTGTGGGCGCTGATCCAGAACGCGGCGGAAGCGGCGAGCGCCGATCGCGGTGCCGATGCCCGGATCGAGATAGCCGTTTTCTCTCGCGATCAAAGCCTGGCCTTCGAAGTCCGCGATAACGGCAATGGCATTAGATCCGGTCATGAAGCGCTTGTGTTCCGGGCCTTCCACACGACGAAGCCTGAGGGCACAGGGATCGGTCTCAGCCTTGCTCGCCAGATCGCTCATGCCCATGGCGGAACGCTCTCAAGCCATCGGTCCGCTTATACGGTTTTTAGTTTGTTACTGCCCAAGAAAGGCCGTGATTTCGGGGTCTCGTATTGAGCTCATCAATGGCAAAAAGGCGTACCATGAACAGCCGGATCGACC
Source organism: Sphingomonadales bacterium (assembly GCA_006226685.1). Classification (GTDB taxonomy): domain Bacteria; phylum Pseudomonadota; class Alphaproteobacteria; order Sphingomonadales; family Sphingomonadaceae; genus Sphingobium. The sequence goes on along the minus strand of SBGG01000038.1, from coordinate 153 downwards.
GCTGTCGGCAAGACCGGACGTTGACAGGCGCAGCTCAGAACGACGGGGTCTGAGTCGGAAACTGGACTTGTACCGGTTTTGTGCCGGTCACCTATTTCATTAAGCCAGCTTGGCTTCGAAGGCGAGCGGGCTGATTCCGCCCAGATATGAATG
>SBGG01000078.1 GCA_006226685.1 Sphingomonadales bacterium | reverse complement strand
TTGACGATGCCATAGGCGAGCAACACACCGAGAAAGGTGCCGACCAGCGCCGAACCGATCATTGCGCCCAATATAGCGGGCGGCTGGTCGATCGACCCCATGGTCTTGACCACACCCAGAACCGCCGCGACGATACCGAGCGCGGGGAGGGCGTCGGCAAGGCCCTGAAGATTGTCGGCTGGGCGGATCGCTTCATGATGATGGGTCTTGAGCGAATTATCCATCACTTCTTCGACCGCATGAGGATCCAGCGTGCCGGACGACACGACGACGAGACGCAGCGTGTCGCAGATCAGCGCGATCAGCGTGTGATCCTTCATCAGACGCGGATATTCGGCGAAGATGGAGGAGCTGGCCGGATCCTCGATATGCGGTTCGAGCGCCACCGGGCCTTCGACGCGCAGCGTCTTCATCAGCTTCGCAACGAGAAAGATGCAGTCGAGAAAATCCTGCTTCTTATATTTCGGGCCCTTGAACACCTTGCCCAGACCGGCGCCCAGCGCTTTCAGATCGGCCGCGCTGTTACCGATGATGAGCGCGCCGACCGCAGCGCCGCCGATGATGATCATTTCATGGGGCAGGGCATGCAGCACCGGGCCGATATCGCCGCCGGTAAAGATGAAACCGCCGAAAACCATGACAAGCAGAACGACAAGGCCGATGATGGCGAACATGGAAATCCCCGTGAAACTGGCTTTTGGGTGCGGACCCCTGTTGAGGTCTCGCTTTGTTTAGAACGGCGCGCTTCAGATATGGTTTAGTCTGATGGTTATTTTTGTATTTATCGGAATATGGATCTGAATTTACAGAATATTTCTCTCGTTTGAGGGCGAGCTTCTGACTCCCCGGCCGCTATGCCCGGTCATGATCGTTCGAGATATTCGCATAAGGGCAGGAGGAACGAAAAGGCAGGGAACTTGTCTCTACCGTTTCGTCCTCTGGCGTCAGCGTATCAGGTCGAACAGCGACTGCTGGCTGATCTTCGCATAGGTGGCCTGCGCGGCCTGCAATGATACCAGTTTGGACTGGATCATCGCGATCGCGCTGGTGAGGTCGGTATCCTCAAGCGCGGAACGGCGCTCGGAAAGGCCGAGGCTCACCGTGTCGATACGTTCCTGCGCCTTGTCCAGCCGGTCAGCGCGGACGCCCTGAAGCGTCCGGGCGAGCGTGACATGGTCGCTGGCGGCCTCCAGCGCCGTGATCGTCGCATCGCGATCGGCGGAATTGGGGCTGGTGACGGCGGCGATCGCATCCGACAATATCTGGTCAAGCGACATCGGGGTGCCGTTCACGTCGATACCTTCGGCAAGGCTTTCCTGAGTTGGAACCGCAGCGACGGAATAATTTTTGCCAACCGGGATCATCGTCGCCTCGCCCTGATCGAACACCGGGACGCCGAGATAGTCCTTTTCATTCAGCAGATCGGTAACGGTTTCCCTGATGCCTTCCATCTCCGCCGCGATGGCCGCGCGGTTGGCGTCGTCCAGCGTGGTGTTGTTGGCGCTGATGATCAGTTCCTGCGCGCGGGTCATGAGCGTGGTGATATCGTTCATGTTGGTTTCGGCCTTTTGCGCACGCGACTGCGCATAGGTGACATTGGCCGACCAGGCGGCCTGCTGCGCCTGCGCGCGGCCGATTTCGGAAATCTGGACCCAGTTTTGCGGGTTCTGGGATGATTTGGTGAGTTGCTTGCCACTGGAAATGCTGGCCTGCAGGTCGGCAATGCCGGATGACAATTTCTGCTGACGCCGGATTTCGTCGGCCATGGTCTGTGCGGTAATAGCAACCATCAGTGCGTTCCTTCTGTCCGTCCGTCGATCCGGCCCCTGTTCGATCCTGTGTGGATTCCGGTCCGGGCCTTTATGTCATTGTGATGTTCGATCCGTGAAATGACGTGTTTCACCCGAAATCACCTTAAAGGTTCAATATCGTGTCGGTAATGTCGCGGGCTGTCTGGATCACCCGGGCGCAGGCCTGATAGGCTTGCTGCACGCGGAGCAGATCGGCGGCCTCCATGTCCAGATCGACTCCGCTGACCTCTTCTCGCGCCGTTCGCGCATTTTCGTCGCGCGCTTCGGATGCGGCCTGCTCGGACGTGATGGTGGAGACGAGATTGCCGTGAGTCGTGACCAGTTCGGTCCACTGCGATTCGACATCGCTCGCCGCGCGGGTTGCGGAAATGGCGACAAGATTGCCGTTGATCGTACCGCTGGCCGATGCCGCGGCGATCTGATCGATGCCGGAAAGAGAAACAGAGAGGCTGGCGGCGGTGGTGCCGACCGACAGCATGTCGACATTGGTCGCCCCGGCGTCGGTATAGCCCTGACGGTGCCAGTTGTTGATGTCGGTGGCGAACTGAACCGCCAGTGCATCGAGAGAATCGAGCCGTTCGCGCGCGATCGCCGCGCTGGCGAAGTCTCCGCCCAGCGACCCGTTGGTGGGATTGGCGACCGCGCTGCCGTCGAGCGACAGGGCGAGAGTGCCGTCGGCATTTTGCGTGACCGCGAAGGTGCCTGCGACGGTGGGGCTGGCAATGGTCACGCCATTATAGGTGACCGTCGCTTCTTCATGGCCGCCGAAGCTGATCGAGACGTTGAGCGTTTCCGAAATTTTCTGGAGCACCGCGTCGCGATTGTCCAGCAACTGGGCGCGGTTGGAGGTGCCCTCCTGCGAGCGGGTGAGCGCCTGATTAATGTCCCGCAACTGGGAGGTATAGGTGTTGAGCAGCGCCACGCTGCTCTCCGCACTGTCGGCTGTGCCGTCAAGCACGGTTTCGAGCCCGTCCGAACTTGTGTGGAAGGCGGATACGATCTGTTCGAGCTGATAGAGCACATTGGTGCGCAATGAGGTATCGGCCGGGTTGGCCGCGAGCTGATCGACGGAGCTGTAGAATTTCGTGAGCGATGTGCCGATGCCGAGGTCATCGTCGCTGAGCGCGTTTTCGATGTCGTTCACCCATTGCAGGCGAGCATTGGCATTGGCCAGTGCCGATCCGGTGTTGCGGACATTGGCATCGAGATAGGGGTCGCTTGCCCGGGAAACGCCGGTGGCTTCCGACCCGCCGAAACTGGCGCGGGGCAGATAGAGTATCTCATGGGCGCCGGACATGCTGGATTCGCTGACCGTTGTCGTGCGGCGGCTGTAATTTTCTGATCCGGCGTTGGAGATATTTTGGGAAATGGTGGCAAGCTGCGTCCGATAGGTGCGCAGCCCGGCGGAACCGATGACGAAAATGTCGGCGGAGCTCATGGCTGTTCATCCTGTGACGAGGGAGAGGTGGCTTCGGTCGGCGCACCGGCAGTCGCTGTGCCCATTGCTGGATTGGACGGGGTGAGGGGCGTTGCGGGGGCGAACTGCTTCATCAGCAGTTCCGCAATGCCGAAGCGGCTCGTGCGCGCCATCTCGTCGGCGGTACGGGAGTCGGCCATGTCGCGAAACTGTTCGGTCGCGCTCGAATCGAACAGGCCTTCGGACAGGCTGGAGGATCGCATCGCGCCGATCATCTGACGCAGGAAGATGGCCTCGAACGCCTGCGCGGCCTTGGCCAGCGCGGGGTCGGGCGTGGTGGTTCCTGCTCCCTGAACGCCCGCTCCCCGAACGTCTGCCGTCGATGTCGTGCCAATCTGCATCACAATACAACCAGCTCCGCCTTCATTGCGCCTGCCTGCTTGAGGGCTTCGAGGATCGCGACCATATCCGCAGCGGATGCTCCGATTGCATTCACCGCCTTCACTATATCGGCCAGCGAGGCGCCACCTTTAAAATTTATTACCGGTTTCTTCTCTTCGGTGATGCTGATCGCGCTCGATGGCTCGATTGCGGTCTGCCCGTTGGAGAAGGGGGCAGGCTGCACCACGCGCGGGGATTCCTGCACCGCGACGGTCAGCTTGCCATGGGCGATTGCGGCCGGAGCGATGCGGACCGCGCCGTTGATGACGACCGTGCCGGTGCGCGCATTGACGATCACCTTGGCCGGGGCTTCGGCGGGTTTTACCTCGATATTTTCAATCAGGCCCATCATCATGATGCGGCTTTCCGCGCCCGGATCGGCATCGATCGCGATCGTTACCGCATCCATTGCGCGGGCGCGTTTGTCACCAAAGGCCAGATTGATCGCATCGGCGACGCGCAGGGCGGTTGTGAGGTCCGCTTCGGCAAGGTTGAAATCGAGCTGTGGCGCCGTGTCGAACCCGGTTGCAACCGTGCGTTCGACCGTGGCGCCGCCCGGAATGCGGCCCGCAGAAGGAACGTTGACCGATACTTTGCTGCCGTCCGAACCGGACACGCCGAGACCGCCGACCGCGAGATTTCCCTGCGACATCGCATAAATCTGCCCGTCTGCGCCGCGTAGCGGGGTCAGCACCAGCGTGCCGCCGCGCAACGACTTCGCCTTGCCCAGCGCCGACACGGTCACGTCGAGCCGCTGGCCCGGCTTGGAGAAAGCGGGCAGTTCCGCCGTCACCATGACCGCCGCCGCATTCTTCAGCGCGGGATTGACGCCGGTCGGCAGCGTCAGGCCGAAGCGCTGGATCACGCCCTTCATGCCCTGCGTCGAATAATCGAGACTATCGTCGCCCGTGCCCGCCAGGCCCACGACAATGCCATAGCCGGTGAGCTGGTTCGGGCGGACCCCCTGGAAGGTACCGAGATCCTTAATACGCTCGGCATGGGCGGCCGGGGCGGCGGCAAGGCCGGCCAGCAGCATCAGCGTCGCGAGGAAGGAAGGGAGGAGGGCGAAGCGAAAACGGGTCATGGATTGTGTCCCTGCGGATCCGGTCAGAACGGGCTGATCATGCTGAAGAAGCGCTGCAGCCAGCCCTGGCGGCTGGCGCGGGCGATTTCGCCCTTGCCGGTATAGGTGATCTTCGCATCGGCAACGCGGGTGGAGAGCACCGTATTGGTCGGGCTGATGTCGCCTTGCCGGATCAGGCCCGAAATCTGGATATATTCATCGCCGCGATTGAGGGTCAGCGCCTTTTCGCCCTTCACCAGCATCGTGCCGTTGGGGAAGACCTGCGCCACGGTGACGGTGATTTCGCCCGACAGGCTGTTCGACTGGCTCGCGCCGCCGGTGCCCTTGAAGCCCTGAGTGCCGCTGGCCGCGACGTCGCTGGACGAGAACAGCTTGGAGAAGATACCGGTCGCCGGCGGGGTCAGGCCGATGTCGCCGTCCCGTGAGGTGTTGGCGGCGGTGCTTTTCGATGCCTGGGTGGCCTCGACGAGCTGAATGGTGATGATGTCGCCGACCATGGCCGCGCGCGCGCCGCTGGTCAGCGGGGCATAGCCATAGGATGCCTGAAAGATGCCGCCATTGGCCGGAGCCGGCTGCGCCTGCGGCACCGCATAGGTGGGCGCATAGCGTTGATCCTCCTCCTTGTGCTTTTTCGCAAGGGCGGGCGGAGCCGCGAGCAGGGCGGTGGCGGTCAGCAGGGCGACGGAAAAGCGGGACAGCATCATCTTCACCCCCGTCACGACAATTGCTGGTTCACATATTGCAGCATTTCGTCGGTCGATTTGATCATCTTGCTGTTCACCTCATAGGCGCGCTGGGTTTCGATCATGTCGACCAGCTCCTCGACGATGTTGACGTTCGACCCTTCGAGGCTGCCCTGCGTGATGGTGCCGCGTCCGTCGAGCCCGGCAACGCCGACCTGAGGCGCGCCGCTGGCCGGGGTTTCGAGCAGCAGGTTGCCGCCGATCGACTGAAGACCCGAGGCGTTGGCGAAATTGGCGAGCTCGATCTGGCCGAGCTGGGTCGGTTCGCTCTGCCCCGCCAGCGTGGCCGATACCGTGCCGTCATTACCGATGGTGAGGGCGGTGGTGCCTTCCGGCACCTGAATTTGCGGGATGAGCGGCAGGCCGTCGGAATTTACCAGCGTGCCTTCGGCGGTGCGGCTGAAGCTGCCGTCGCGGGTATAGGCGATGGTGCCGTCTGTGCGCTGGATCTGGAAATAGCCGGACCCTTCGATGGCGAGGTCGAGCGAATTGCCGGTCTGGGTCAGCGTGCCCTGCGTCGTGATCTGGCTGGTGCCGGCAAGCGACACGCCGGTGCCCAGCGACAGGCCGGTGGCGAATTTATTCTCGCTGTCCGACGCCGCGCCTGCGGCCACGAGCTGCTGATAGGCCAGAGCCTGAAAATCGGCGCGGTCCTTCTTGAACCCGGTCGTGTTGACGTTCGCGAGGTTGTTCGCGATCACCTGCATCTTGGTGTTCTGGGCGTCGAGCCCGGTGCGGGCGACATGCAGAGCTGCGTTCGTCATGGTTTCAGTCCCCTAAAATTCTTCGCTTCATCCCGGATGCGAAAGCCATCATCCGTCCAGGCTCATCAGGCGGGCGCCGCCGTCGTCGATCTGCTTGGCGGTATCGATCATCTTCACCTGGGTTTCCCAGGCGCGACTGGCCTCGATCATCTGCACCAGCATTTCGGTAGCGTTGACGTTCGACCCTTCGAGTGAGCCGGAAGTCACGCTGGCGAGCGGATCATCGGGCAGGGCACCGCCGTTCACCTCGCGGAAGAGGCCGTCAATGCCCTTGGCGATCTGCGATCCGGTGGCATTGACCAGCTTTAACCGGTCGACCTGCTGCGGCTGTTTCGCATCGCCCCCGACCGGAACGATCCAGATGCCGCCATCCTTGGCGATCGAGATGCTGTCATAGGGCGGCAGGGTGACGGGCCCGCTCTGGCCGATCACCGGAAGTCCATCCCCCGTGGTCAGCAGGCCGCTGTCCGTCTGTTTGAGGTCGCCCCGCCGGGTATAGGCCTCGCTGCCGTCATCGGCCTGCACCGCCAGCATCGCCTCGCCGTCGATCGCGATATCGAGCGGGTTGCCGGTGGTGGTCACCGTGCCTTGCGACATGTCGGCGCCCAGCACCTGCTCGGCGCTTTGCGCGCGGGTGTTGAAGGTCTGGCCGTTGATCCAGCGGGTCGTGGCGTTCGCGATTTCCGCGCGGAAACCGACGGTATTGGCGTTGGACAGGTTGTTCGCGATCGTCGCCTGACGCGACATCGCCCCCCGCATTGCCGTAAGTGCCGTATCGACCAATCTGTCCATGGTTCAGACCTTCCGTTAACCGCTTAACCGCGCAGGTTGACGATCGCGTTCGAGATGGTGGTCGCGGTCTCGATCGCCTTGGCGTTCGCCTGAAAGTTGCGCTGCGCCGAAATGAGTGCCACCAGTTCCTCGGTCAGGTCGACGTTGGAGCGTTCCAGTGCGCCCGAGCGGATGGTGCCGAACAGACCCGCATTGCCCGATCCATAGACGGGATCGCCCGACTGTCTGGTCGCCTGCCAATGGGCGTCGCCCTGCTGCCGCATGCCTTCCTGCGACGGGAAGGCGGCCATGGCGATGTTGCCCAGCATCTGGGATGTCGAGTCGGCGAAGGTTGCGGTGACTAGCCCTTCTTCGCTGATCGACACGCTTGAGAGCTGGACTTCGTCGCCGCTGCCGTTGGTATAGCTGATCGGGATCTGAAGATCATAGAGATCGGCCGCCGCAGTGGAGGTCGGTACGCCGTTGGCATCGACCGGCATCACCTGAAGCCGGGCGCCGGTGGTGTCGACGACATAGCGATTTTCGTCGAGGTCGAACGCGCCGTTACGGGTGTAGCTGACCTGCGATGTCGGAGGCGGTGTCTGCACCGTGAAGAAGGCTTCACCGGTGATGGCCAGATCAAGGGTCTTGTCGGTGGTTTCGACCGTGCCCTGCGTGAACTGCTGCTGGATGCCGCTGATGCGGGTGCCCTGTCCGGCGACCTGGGTGGTCGTCTGCATCGGCGCGGCGGCGAAGATGTCGCCGAAATTGGTGCGGCTCTTTTTGAACGCGGTCGAATTGACGTTGGCGACGTTGTTCGAAATCGTCGAGAGGTCTGCCTGCGCGGCCTTCAGGCCGGAGAGCGAGATGTAGAAGGACATGGGCTATGCTCCTTTGGTGAAATGTCGGTGATCAGAGAAGTTTGATGGCGTCTTCGGGGTAGAAGGTCCCGAGTGGCGTGATGAGCTTGCTCATGCTGCTGTCGGCGGGAGACTGGACTGCGGCGATGCTGGCCCAGGTGGCGATGCTGCTGGTGTCAGCGCCGGTGACCTTCACCTGATAGGTGTCGCCCGCGACATAATTGCCGTCATCGTCATAGCCGTCCCAATAGAAGGAAACGTCGCCTTCTTCCCGTGCCCCCAGATCGATGGTCTTGACGGTGTTGCCGTCGCCGTCGACCAGACTGATCGTCACATCGTCCCCGGCTTCGGCCAGCGTGACCTGACCGCTATAGTCGCCTGCCGCATTAGGGGCGGCCTGATCGCTTTCGACCAGCATCGCGTGACCGATCCAGCTCGCCGCGTCACCGAGGCGAGAGCTCTGCATCAGGTTTTGCATCGTCGAGATAGAACTCGCGATGGCGGACATCGACTGGTTCATTTCCGCGATGCCGCTGGTGTTGCTGATCGTCGCCATCTGCGCGACGAGATCGGTATTGTCGACCGGATTAAACGGATCCTGCGTCTGCAACTGGGCGGTAAGCAGCGCCAGAAAGTCGGTCTGACCCATGGAGACTTGCGACACGGTGCTTTTCGATGCCGTGCCGCTGGTGGTGTTGGAGGTATCAACTGTCGTCATTTGCCCATCCTTACGGTTTCGAGCATCAGGGATTTGGCGGTCTGGAGGACCTGCACATTATTCTGGTACATGCGGGCAGCCTCGATCATGTCGACCAGCTCGGTGCTGCTGTCGACGGCGGATTCCCACACATCGCCATTGGCATCGGCCAGCGGATGATCGGGTTCGTGCCGCTTCGCCGGCTGGGCGTTGGTCGTGACCACATTTTCCACCTTCACGGTGGAAACGCCGGGGCTTTCGGTGACCGAGCGGAATACCGGGCGGATCGCGCGATAGGCCTCGCCCTCGGTGCCGGTGACGCTGCCCGCATTGGCCATATTGGAAGCGGTGGCGTTCAGCCGGACGAGCTGGGCGGACATGGCCCTGCCGGAAATATCGAAGATGCTCATGGGGGTTCCGGCCATGCTCATTCTCCCTTCAGCGCGCGTGTGACGGTATTGATCCGCCCCTCCAGAAAGGAGAGGGTGGTGCGATATTTGACGGCGTTCTCTGCAAAGAGCGTCTGTTCGGTCGACAGTTCGACCGTATTGCCGTCGAGGCTAGGCTGGAGCGGGATGCGATAGCCCATCGAGGCGTCCGCAGCCTTGGCCACGCTTTCGCCCTTGTCCGTGGCGTCGCGCAGCGCGGCCTCGAAATCAATGTCTCGCGCCTTGTAACCCGGGGTGGAGGCGTTGGCGATGTTGGACGCAAGCAGGTTCAGCCGCTGAGAGCGGAGTTCCAGCGCCTTCCCGTGCAATCCGAACAGGCTGTCTTCCAGACCCATTTTTTTCCCACATCCGTCTAAACTGTTGCGAGCCTGTGCCGTTCTAACCTCTGTGGAGGGCCGGACAGGTTCATCCGACCAGATAAAAGCAAAGGCCGTGCCAAATCGGATATTTGGCGGTTTTTGTGAGGTTTTCAGGAAAGGGCGCCGGGCAGAAACCGGGCATCCGGCAAGCATGGCAGTTTTTTGCCGCCTGCCGGCAAATCCTTGCCGCCTTGGTAATTTGGTAAGATGTGTCGGGCAAAAAAGGGGAAAAGAGGCCGGTATGACTCAGATGCTGCTAAACCTGTTCAACCCGCTCACCCTTGCCCTCATGCTGGTGGGATGCGCGGCCGTGGCCATCGGGCAGAGCGGCTTTTCCGGCTTTGCCCGCGCCTTTGCCGCGCTTCCGGTCTTGTGGCGCGCCGATCCCGATCAGGACATGCTGCTTGCCCGCGCGACCATGACGAAGGTGGATCATATCGCGAATTTGCGCGGCCTTTCCTGCACTGACCGGGTGAAGGCGGCCAATCCCTTCCTTGCCGTTGCGATCCGCAAGCTGGCCGATACCGATACTGTCGACCGGTTCGAGATCTGGGCGGAGCAGGCGCTGGCCGATCGTCGCGCCCGGCATGAGAAGGTCCATAAATTCTGGCTTTCCGTGGCCGATACCGCGCCGGCACTGGGCATGGCTGGCACCATCGTCGGCCTTGTCGGCATGTTCGCCGCGATGGACGATCCGGCGAAAATCGGTCCGGCGATGGCGCTGGCATTGCTGACGACGCTTTATGGTGTGGTGATCGCCAATGTCGTTGCCGCGCCGATTGCCGCGCGCCTTGCCGACCTCTCCGAACGGGAGCTTTTCTGGCAAACGGAGCTTTGCCAGCGGATGCTGCGGGTTGCGCGCCGGGAAACGGCGCCGGTCCGCCGGGCTTCGATCCGCGAGGTCGCCTGAGGTGAAGGCTCAGGCCGCCGCCTTTACCCGCCGCAGTCGCTGGGCAATCAGCTTTGCCGATCTCGCACTGCTTCTCCTGGGTTTTTTCGTGCTTTTGCACGCCAGTGATGGGCGTCAGCAGGAAATCGTCAACGGGGTCGCGCAGCAATTTGGCGCGCCGGTCGGGCATAGCGATCGGATCGTCGCCGCGCAGCTGTTCCAGCCGGGAGAGGCCTTGCTGAGCAGCGCGGGCGAAGCGCGCCTTGCCGAACTGGCCAGGGCCTATGCGGCGGGGCGGGGCATGGTCGAAATCCGCTCTGTCGGGCTGGACCGGGCTACCAACCGCTTTGATGGCTGGGATCTGGCGGCAGCCCGCCTGGGGGCGGTGGCCCGCGCCCTGACGCAGGCGGGGATAGCGCGTGATCGCCTTGTCGTGCGGGGGCTCGATCAGGGGGAGGCCTCGACCGTGGGGCAACAGATCATCTTGTCACAAAAACCTGCAAACTCTGCTTCTTGACCAAAAATGGCATGTAAATTGCTTATGCTTTCCTGAACCGGTCCGCGCTGTGGATGGAAAAGGGAGACTGAGGCGTGTCACGCATCATTATTCAATGGGTCCTGAAAGCAATGGCGCTATTTGCCATTTTGGGGGCGGGCCCGGCCTTTGCCCAGCAGAGATTCGAAAATCTCGATCGGCTCGACAGCATCGTCGCGATGACTGTCGGCGCCAATATCGGGGAGCCGGGCGGCGCGGCGGCGCAGGTGGACCGGAGGCTGAAACTGGCCGCCTGCCCGGAAATGCCGACGGTGACGGGGCCGGTCTTCGGTGCGGCCATGGTCGAGTGCAAGCCGATCGGATGGCGAATTCGCGTACCCTTGCGTGCAGGTGGCGCCTATGCGGCGGCTCCGCGCGTTGCAGCCCAGCCTGAGGCGAAGCCGGTTATCATCAAGCGGGGGGACCCGGTCCAGCTGGTCGCGGGCGGACAGGCCTTCACCGTATCGCGCCTGATGATCGCCGATGAAGACGGGGCGGCGGGCGACATGATCCGCGTGCGGGAAGACCGCAGGGCCGATCCGGTGCTGGCGCAGGTGATGGAAACCGGTATTGTGCGCGTTCCGGGATTTAAAGATTTCTGAAACCTGCCGTTATTAGCTTCGGTAGTCGGAAAGGACGAAGTTCATGATCAAGTCGATTGGGCAGATGGCAGGGGCTCCTGTCGATCTCGCGAAGCTTCGCGAAGGCGGCAAAACCAAGGCGGCCACGGCGATTTCGGCCGAGGGCACGGTGCAGGGGAGTGAAACCATGGCTTCAACTCCGGCGGCGCGCATGGCCGCGCAGGGGGCTCCGATCGACATGGATCGCGTTGCCGCGATCAAAGAGGCGATCGCTTCGGGCAATTATCCGGTTGATGCCGATCGTATCGCCGATCGCATGATCGAACTGGATCTGGGCGCGTAACATGGCTGTGCTGGCGGTTTCGGTTGACGATCTCCAGCGGGCGTTTGACGATCTGCGTCAGGCGCTCGAAACGCGTGATGCCGCGTCGATAGTGTCGGCGACCCGCGCGGTGCGTGGTGCGGTGGAGGCGATAAATGCCGGCGATATCGGGTCGGTAGGGCCGGAAGTGCGGGCCAAGCTGGAGGCGCTGGCGCCAGAGATTGATGCTGCGCGGGTGCAGGTGAATGTGGCGGCTGACCGGGTTCGGCAACGTATGGCCCGTCTGGCGCAAAGCGGCGTGGAGGCAGCGGCGCCGATGACCTATGGTCGCTGACCGGTAACGGATTTTCTCCTGAAAAGCGCGGTTCTGCCGCGCTTTTTTATTGCCTGTGTGATGCCTGAAAACTGGCATGGTTATTGCTTTATTATCCTTGGGATAACCAAGGGTAGTGAATGTCCGTTTTCGCCGATATGCAGATTTCCGCCAATCAGACAGGCCGTGGCCGCGTGACCGACGCGATTGCGCTGGCCAGTCGGCGTACGGGCATGGATTTCGGCTATTTGCTGGGGCAGGCCAAAATCGAAAGCAGCCTCAACCCAACGGCGAAGGCATCTACCTCTTCGGCGACCGGCCTGTATCAGTTCATCGATCAGAGCTGGCTTGCGGTCGTCGATCAGCATGGTTCCGAATATGGGCTGGGCTGGGCCTCCGACGCGATACAGCAGGGCTCCAATGGCCGCTATTATGTATCCGATCCTGAGTTACGGCAGCAGATACTCGATCTGCGCAACCACCCCGAAACGGCCTCGGTCATGGCGGCGGAACATGCCGCCGACAACAAGGCCTATCTGGAAAGCCGGACGGGGCGCGAGGCGGAGCCGGTCGATCTGTATCTCGCCCATTTTCTGGGGGTCGGCGGCGCGTCGAAATTCCTCCAAGCCTATAATAGCAATCCGCAGGCCAGCGCGGCCTCGCTCTTTCCGTCTGCGGCGCGCGCCAATTATTCAGTCTTTTACGACAAGACCGGCGCTGCGCGCAGTCTCGCCGATATTCGCGAGAATTTCGCGGCCAAGCTGGAACGCGGCGTGCAGAGCGCACTGGGCCAGACCGGTGGATCGGGCTGGGCCGCCGCCACGGATGCCATGCCCGCGACCCGGACCGTGCAGCCCGCCGATTATGTCCGCGTCGAAACGGAACGGCTGCAACAAAGCATTTCCGCGGATGACCTCGTTCGTCCGCAGCCCGCGACCGCACGGCTCGCCTATCTCATGCTCGCCACCTTCGGAAGGTAAACCCATTTCATGACACGCAGCGAAGTGAACGGCAAAGTCTGGATCAACACGGCGAAAGGGGCGGTGCTGCCGCTCGCGACGCTGTTGCTGGTGATGTTCATGATCGTGCCGGTGCCTTCCATCCTGCTGGATGTGGGCTTTATCGGCAATATCATGATCAGCCTGGCCGTGCTGATGGTGGCGCTGAATGCCGCCCGGCCGCTGGATTTCTCCAGCTTCCCGACGGTGTTGCTGTTTGCGACCCTGATGCGTCTGGCGCTCAATGTCGCCTCGACCCGTGTCGTGTTGGTCGACGGGCATAACGGGGCGGATGCCGCGGGCCATGTGATCGAGGCGTTCGGCAATTTCCTGATCGGCGGCGATTATATCGTCGGCTTGTTCGTGTTCGCGATCCTGATGATCATCAACCTCGTCGTCATCACCAAGGGCGCGGGCCGCGTGTCCGAAGTGTCGGCGCGCTTCACCCTCGATGCGTTGCCGGGCAAGCAGATGGCGATCGACGCCGACCTCAATGCGGGCCTGCTCTCGCCCGAGGAAGCCAAGGCTCGCCGCGCGGAAGTCGCGACCGAGGCGGATTTCTATGGCTCGATGGACGGTGCGAGCAAGTTCGTGAAGGGCGACGCGATCGCCGGCGTCCTCATCCTCGTCATCAATATTCTCGGCGGTATCGTGCTCGGTACGGTCAGCCACGGGCTTTCGCTGGGCGAAGCCGCCCAGACCTATGTGATCCTCGCCATTGGCGACGCGCTGGTCGCTCAGGTTCCGGCGCTGTTGCTGTCGATCGCCGCGGCGAGCATCGTTACCCGCGTCAACAGCGAGCATGATCTTTCGGGGCAGATCGCCACTCAGTTCGGCAACGGCAAGGCGTGGGTGCCGGTGGCGGCCATCCTTGGCATTTTGGGCGTGCTTCCCGGCATGCCGCACATGATCATCCTGCCCGCCGCCGCCATTGCGGGCTTCATCGCCTGGCGCCTGAAGGATAGCGCCAAAAAGGCAGCGGAAGCCGCCAGCGCGCCGCCCGCGCCCGAACCGGAAAATCCGGCGAAGATCGACTGGGAAGATGTTTCGGACGGCGCGGTGTTGGGGCTGGAGGTCGGCTACGGGCTGATCGGCCTGGTCGACGATCGCAAGGGCGCGCCGCTGATGGGCCGCATCACCGGCATTCGCAAACAGCTCTCACGCGAACTCGGTTTCGTCGTGCCACTGGTGCGGGTGAAGGATAATCTTGCGCTCGAACCCAATGCCTATCGCATCACCATCGGTGGCGTGATCGTGGGTGAGGATGAGATCTGGCCGGACGATCTGCTCGCGCTCGATAGCGGGGCGCTGGAGGCGACGGTCGACGGGCGCCCGGTCAAGGATCCGACCTTCGGGCTCGATGCGGTGTGGATCAAGCAGGATAAGCGCAGCGAGGCGGTGATCGCGGGCTATACGGTGGTCGATCCGTCGACCGTGGTCGCGACCCACCTCAATCAGCTCATTGCGATGAACGCCTCCGAAATGTTCGGCATGGACGAAACCCGCAAGCTGCTCGATGCGCTGAAGGAAAAGGCGCCGCAACTGGTAGAGGGCCTGACCCCGTCCTTGCTGAACCTTGCGCAGATTGCGGCGTTGTGCCGCGCGCTGCTGGCCGAGGGGATTCCGCTCAAGGATTTCCGTCGCATCTGCGAGGCGATGATCGATGCCGCGCGGCCCGACATGAGCCCTGAGCAGCTTGTCGAGGCAGTGCGCCAGCGCATTGGTTCGCTCATCATCCAGACATTGGTGCCGGTGAAGATGCCGCTGCCGGTTATCACGCTGGACGGGGATCTCGAAGGATTGCTGGCACAGGCGATGCGTGTCGCGGGCGATGCCCGGCATCCGATCGAACCGGCGCTGGCTACCCGCATCACCGAATCCGTGATCCACGCGGCGCGCCCGATCCTGGCCGAGGCGCGCAATTTCGCGATCGTCACCTCGCCGCTGGCGCGACGCGCGCTGGCCCGGCTGTTCAAGCCGCACCTGCCCGAAACGCCGGTTCTCTCCTTCCTTGAAATTCCCGATGGCAAGCCGGTCGAGGTCGTCGCGGTGGTCGGCGGTGTGGAAAAACCAGCGCCCCGGCACGACCCGCTGCCCGGCGCCGCTGGCGGGGTTAGGGAAAGAATTGCCTAACCAATTCAGGATAAAAGCAGAATCGGAATCGTGGGGGCATTGATCGATCTATGTTCATGAACCGGATAGTCGCGGGCGGAGACACGCTGACCTATGGTCGCAAGACCAGGGCGCAGAGCCCGGAGCAGCTCGCCCGTCAATATATGCCGCTGGTGCGCAAGATTGCCTGGCATGTGCATGGCCGGGTTTCCAGCGCGATCGATGTCGAGGATCTGCTGCAGATCGGCATGGTCGCATTGGTCGAGGCGGCCAATGGATATGAGGATCGCGGTTTCGGTTTCGCCAGCTATGCGCAGATGCGCGTGCGCGGGGCGATGATCGACCATCTGCGGCGCCATGCGACGCTGTGCCGGTCCGCCATGGTCAAGCGCAAGCAGTTGATGGCGGTACGTGCCTCGTTGGAGCAGCGTCTCGGGCGGGTGCCGGGCGAGGCGGAAATGTCCGCCGAAATGGGGTTGTCGCCGTCCGATTATCGCGAACTGGCCGATGCTGCCGAAATGGTGCAGGAACAGAGTATCGACGAGGTCTATTCCGACCAGTCCATGTGGTTCGCCGATGTTGAGGAACGGGCCGATGAAGTGCTGGAGCGTGAATCGCTCAAACAGGCGCTGGCCGCCTGTATCGGCAAATTGCCGGAGCGGGAGGCGCTGGTGCTGCAACTCTATTTTGTCGAGGAACTGAACCTCGAAGAGATTGGCGCCGTTCTGGATATCGGTGCCGCGCGCGTCTGCCAGATAAAGAAATCCGCGCTTGACAAGATGCGTGGCCTGCTTTCGGAGTGGGCGAACTAGAGGCCTGCCCCAGGGGCAAGGCCCTAATCTCTCGTTCAGGAACCGATGTTAGGGTCAGGACCCATTACTGGCACTGTTGAGGTTTGAAGCAAAATGGCTTAGCGCAAGGAGGAAAGGCGCAGGAATATGTCGATATTTCCAGGCTTTTCGACGCAGCGCCGGGCCATTTTGGTCAAATCCCTGCGGGACGTCCAA